>NZ_JBHVFE010000202.1:0-15114 GCF_042801945.1 Kitasatospora sp. NPDC057542 | reverse complement strand
ACCGGACCCGGCCCCGCACGGAGGCCGGCCATACCAGGGGTCCCCGGTGGCCGGCCGGCCTGGTCAGCCGAGGGCGGGGATGTCGTGGGTGGCGCAGTGGATGCCGCCGCCGCCGGCCGCGATCGCGTCGATCCTGACCGGGACGATCTCCCGGCCCGGGAAGTACTGCTTCATGATCTGCTGCGCCCGCTCGTCGGCCCGGGCGTCGCCGAACTTCGGCAGGTAGACGCCCTTGGTGCCGATGTAGAAGTTCATGTACGAGGAGACGAAGGCGTCACCGCGCCCGGTGATCTTGTCCGGGTCCGGCTGCTGGAGCTCGACCACCTGCAGCTTCTTGCCGGTCGCGTCGGTGGCGTCCTTCAGGACGGAGCGGGCCTGGTCGGCCGAGCGGGACCAGACGTCCGGCGGGGTGCCGGGGAAGGCCTGGTCGAGCAGGACCACGCCGGGGGCGGCGAAGCGGGTCAGGCAGTCGACGTGGGCGTCGGTGATGTCCTTGCCCTTGACGCCCGCCAGCCAGATCACCTTGGTCACGCCGAGGAGCTTCTTCAGCTCCGCCTCGACCTGGTCCCGGCTCATGCCCGGGTTGCGGTTGTCGTTGACGACGGAGCTCTCGGTCACCATCAGGGTGCCCTGGCCGTCGGTCTCGAAGGAGCCGCCCTCGGCGACTAGCCGGGTCTCGATCCGCTCGACTCCGTACTTCGCCAGCACCGTCCGGGCGACCTTGGCGTCGTTGCCGCGCTGCTGCTTGCCGCCCCAGCCGTTGAAGTTGAAGTCGACGCCCTTGATCTTGCCGCCCTCCTCGACGAACACCGGCAGGGTGTCCCGGGCCCACAGGTCGTCGACGGCGATCGGCACCACCTCGACCGCCGAGCCGCAGGCCTTCTGCGCGGCGTCCTTCTGCTCGGGCCGGGCCATCAGCACGACCGGTTCGCGGGCGGCGATGGCCTGGGCCAGGCCGGCCACGTCCCGGCGGACGTCCGGGAGCTGGTCGCCCCAGACGTTCTCGGAGGCGGGCCAGGACATCACCGTGCGCAGGTGCTTGTCCCACTCGGCGCCGAAGCGGCGCGGGCCGGGGGTGCCGCCGGGCTGGGGCGGCACGGCGCCCTCCGGGTCCTCGATGCCGTTGGGGTCACAGGCGGTGAGGCCGAGGGTGAGGGCGCCGACACCGAGGCCGACACCGGCGAGGGAGCGCATCAGGGTACGGCGGGACGGGGTGTTGGTCATACGGGAACTCCGGCTGCTGGTCTGGGCGGTGGACGGTGTGTGCGGGGTGCGGGGTGCGGGGTGCGGGGTGCGGGGTGCGGGGCGCCGGCTACGGCAGCGGCTCGTGCATGGTCGAGCAGTGGATGCCGCCGCCCCCGGCCATCAGGCGGTCGACGTCGAGCTGCACGACCTCGCGGCCGGGGAAGGCCGCGGCGAGCGCCTCCCGGGCGGCGGCGTCCTTGTACGCGTCGCCGAACTGGGTGGTGATCACGCCGCCGTTGACGACGTGGAAGTTGAGGTAGGAGTCGACGAACTTCGAGCTGCGGGAGCGGACGGTGTCCGGGCCGTGTACCGGGATGACCTGGAGGCGGCGGCCCCGGGCGTCGGTGGCGACGGACAGGATCGCGAACTGCTCGCGGGCGTCCCGGGCCCAGGCGTCGTTGCGGTCCGCGGGCGGCAGCTGCACCATCACCACGCCGGGGCGGACGAACCGGGAGGTGACGTCCACGTGGTCGTCGGTGATGTCCTGGCCCTTGATCCCGGGCAGCCAGATCATCGTGTCCGCGCCGTAGGCCTCCAGGACGGCCTCCTCGATCTCGTCCCGGCTCATGCCGCGGTTGCGGTTCTTGTTGACCAGGCTGCTCTCGGTGGCCATCACCGTGCCGTCACCGTCGGTCTCGATCGCGCCGCCCTCGCCGACGAAGTCCGCGTAGGTATGGCGCAGGCCGCGGCGGGTGGCGAGGCGCTCGGCGACCAGGGCGTCGTCGTGGTGCACCTGCTTGTTGCCCCAGCCGTTGAAGTTGAGGACCACGGCGTCCAGGCCGCCGTACCCGTTCCGACGGAACACCGGTGCGATGTCGCGCATCCACAGGTCGTCGGTGGGGATGGCGGTGATCACCTCCACCCCGGAACCGCACCGGGACTGGGCCTTGCCGGCGGTCCAGTCGTCGGGGGCGCACATGACCACCGGCTCGAACTCGGCGATCGTGCGGGCGATCAGGGCGATGTCCTCCTGGACGCCGCCCAGGCGCAGGCCCCACACGCCCCGGCGGGAGGGCCAGGACATCCAGGTCCGCGCGTGCGGGACGTCGTCCGCCGGTACCCAGGAGTACGGCCCGGTGGAACGGTCGTCGGGGTAGTGGGTCATGAGGAGCTCCAGATCGTGCGACGGTGCCGGGAAGGGTGCCGAGGGCCGCCGATTCCCACTCTTCGCGCCGCGACGCGGCGGCGCACCACGGGGACGGGCCGGCGGCATCACCCTGCCTGCGGGTTCAGACTCGCACTGACTGAAAAATCAGTCAAACTTAGGGGTGTGCCGTAACGCATCCCTGACAGGCTCCCTGCGCAGAGTGACGCCCCCGGGCGGCCCGTACGGCTCAGGACCCGAGCCGGGCCACCTCGGCGTCGATCGCATCGGCCATGAGCGTGCGGGCGTGCGCCAGCGGCAGACTGCCGCTGAGCCAGCGGGTGCTCAGCCCCTCCAGCAGCGCGGTCAGCCGCTCCGCCGCGCCGGCCAGCGCGACCGCCGAGGACATCGGCTGCACGCCGCCGAGCAGTTCCGCGATCTCCTGCACCCAGATCCGGGTGGCCCGCGCCAGGTCCTCGCGCAGCGTCTCGTCGAACACGGCGCTCGCCCGCAGCTCGCCCCAGGCGGTGCTGTTCTCCCGCACCTCGGCGGTGTCCTGGAGCTCCAGCAGCAGGGTCTGCTCCAGTTCCTCTCGGGGCGTCGGCGGCGGGGCGTCCTCGGCGCGTTCGGTCGTGTACCGCTCCGCCCGGTCGTTGATGAACTCCAGCGTCTGCCGGAGGATCCCCGTGCGGTCCTTGAAGTGGTAGTAGATCAGCGCGGTGGACACACCCGCCTCGGCCGCGAGTTCCTCCACCCGGAGCCCGCGCACCCCGCGCCGCGCGATCACCCGCGCCGCTGCTTCCATGATCGACGTTTTACGACTGGCCACGGTCCACCACCTTACCGGGGGCGCGGGCGCCGATTCCGTCCACCTGCTGACCGGCCGATCAGCCGGAGGCGGCTGGGCGGGAAACGCGCCGGTCCGGCGGCGAAGCGGCGTGACCGACTGGTGTCCCCACTCGGTGTCAGGCCGGGCGGATTGTCAAGCCCGCACCGGATCCATCCGTTCAGCAGTAGCCTCGGCACTGGTAACGACTGCCCTGGAAGGGCGAATTGGAGGCGATGGTGGCCGAAGGGGAGCCCGCGGCCCGGGACGGCGGTGGGGCCGGCGAGGACGGCGGTCCGCTGCACGAGCGCGAGGCCGAGATCCGGTCGGCAGGGCAGGCGGTAGGGGCACTCACCCGGCCCGCCGGTACCGGGCTCGGGGAACTGCTGGTGTACACCGGCGCGGCCGGGCTGGGCAAGACCGCGGTGCTGACCGAGGTGCGGCGGGAGGCGAAGCGCGCGGGCTGCACGGTGCTGTTCGCCCGGGGCGGGGAGAGGCAGCGTCACGAGCCGTTCCACGTGGTGCGCCAGCTGGTGCAGCCGGTGCTGGCGGCCTTGCCCGACGAGGACCGGGCGCAGGTGTTCGGGCCTTGGGAGGACATCGTCGGTCCGGCGGTGGGAATGCTGCCACCCGGAGGGCAGCTCGACCCGCAGGGAGTGCGGGACGGGCTGGACTTCGTGCTCACCCGCCTCGTGCAGCGCCGCTCGCCGCTGGCGGTGATCGTCGACGACCTGCACTGGGCCGACGCGGAGTCGCTCGGCTGGCTGGCGGGCTTCGCGGTGCGGGCACGGGAGCTGCCGGCCCTGCTGGTGCTCGCCTGCCGTGACGAGTTCCCCGACGACGCCCTGGCGCTGCAGCGTGGCCTCGTCGGCAGGGCCGACCGGCGGCACGAACTGCGGCCGCTCCAGCCGGCCTCGGTCGCGCGGCTGGTCCGCGCCACCCTGGGCGCTCAGGCGGAGGACGCCTTCTGCCGCCACGTCTGGGCGGTCACCGCCGGCAACCCGTACGAGACCACCGCCCTGCTCCGCGAGGTGCTCGACCAGCAGCTCGACCCCGTCGAGGAGAGCGCCGGCCAGCTGCGCGAACTCGCCGCCAGCGCACGGGGGATGACGCTCCGGCACTGGCTGGACAAGATCGGCCCGACCTCGGTGCGGTTCGCATGGGCGGCGTCCATGCTGGGCACCGACATCCGCCCGGACCTCGCCGCCGTCATCTGTGCTCAGGGCCCGGAGACCGCCGCCGAGTCCGTCCGGGAGCTGCGCCGGCACGGGGTTCTGATCAGCACGCCGGGAGGTCGGCTGGAGTTCGTCCACCCGCTGATCGCCACCTCGGTCTACCAGTCGATGCCTCCCGCCACCCGCACCGGGATGCACGGGGTAGCCGCCGTCGAGACCGAGAACGCGGGCCTCGGCCTGCTGACGGCATCCCGGCACCTGCTGGAGACCCTGCCCGAGGGCGACCTCGAAATCGTGGGCAAGCTGCGCCGGGCGGCCCGCGAGCACCTGGCCATCGGTGCGCCCGAGGCGGCCCAGCGCTGCCTGCGCCGCGCCATCAGCGAACCGCCCGCCGACGAGGACAGGGCCGAGGTGCTCTACGAACTCGGCTGCTCGGCACTGCTCACCGGCCCGGCGACCACGGTCAACCAGCTGCGCCTGGCACTCGCGGACCCGTACGGGCTGAGCCCCGAGCTCCGGGTCGACGCGACCTTCCGGCTCGCACAGGCCCTCGCCCACAGCAACCGGCTCGGCGAGGCCGCCGCGGTGTGCGCCGAGGAAGCCGCTCGCACCCTTCCCGGCCCGGGCCGCCTGCGTCTGGAAGTCGCCCACTTCATGTTCGCCGCGTTCCAGTCCGAGGACGAGGACGGTCCGGGCCGCTCCCGGAGGCTCGCGGAGTTCGACCGGACGCTCGAAACGGTCGGCATGGCCTT
Organism: Kitasatospora sp. NPDC057542; assembly: GCF_042801945.1. Lineage (NCBI taxonomy): Bacteria > Bacillati > Actinomycetota > Actinomycetes > Kitasatosporales > Streptomycetaceae > Kitasatospora > Kitasatospora sp. NPDC057542. The sequence goes on along the minus strand of NZ_JBHVFE010000202.1, from coordinate 10,032 downwards.
CAGTGACATCGGGGCGAGCGGCTCGGGCTCCGCCGCCACCGGCGCGAACGGCGAGCCGCCCCCGGACCAGGCCATCTTCGAGCACAACGGCCTGGCCCACGCGGTGGCCGTGCTGCGCTGCTGGGACCTCACGCTGCGCGGCGTGGACCGCGAGGAGACGATCGCCCTGGCCGAGTCCGCGCTGCCGGGCGGCCGTCTGCCCCGCAGCCTCGGCTGGACCAACACCACCTGGGGCTTCGAGCTGCCCGGCATCCTCGGCATCAGCTACCTCTACGCCGACCGGGTCGACCGGGCGGAGGAACTGTTCACCGAGGCGGTCCGCGCGTACGAAGTCGCCGGGTGGAGCGGCGGCCACCTCGGCTTCGCCTACCTGCTGACCGGCATGCTCCGGTTCCGCTGCGGTGCCCTTGCGGAGGCGGAGGACTACCTGCGCCGGGCTCTGCGCATCGCCGAACGGATAGGCCCGGACGCCCCGCTGCACTGGGACGCGGTCGGGGCGCTGGCCGAGACCGTGGCCGCGCGCGGCCGGTTGTCCGAGGCCCTGGAGCTGGCGCGCAAGTACGCCTTCGGCCCGCCGTACCCGACGGTGATGGTGCTGCCCGACGCCCCCACCCTGTACGGCCGCCTCCTCCTGGCCCGCGGCGACGCGCCCGGCGCGGCCGCCGCACTGACCGCCGCCGGCGCGGCCCTGGACGCGCGAGGGTGGCGCAACACGGTGTGGGCGCCGTGGCTCGGGCACTTGGCGCGCGCCGTCGCCCCCGACCAGCCGGACCGGGCCCGTGACCTCGCCGAGGAGGCCGTCCGCCGGGCGCGGGAGTCCGGGACGGACTCGGCCATCGGCAGCGCTCTGCGCCTCTGCGCGTCGGTACACGACCGGTCACGGGCAGCCGAACTGCTCGCGCAGGCCGTCCGGCACCTGGAGCGGTCACCCGCCCGCTACGAGCACGCCATCGCCCTGGTCGACCTGGGCGAGGCGTTGGGTGCCGTTCCGGCCGCCCGTACCACCCTGGCCCGGGGGCTGGAGCTGGCCACCCACTGCGGCGCCGACGGCCTGGCCGCCCACGCAGAGGACCTCCTGCACGCGGGCGCGGCGGGCTGAGGCGGGTTCAGGACGCCGCCGTCGTGCCAGGCCGCCGCGTTCGCAGACCCGGGACCCGGGCACGACGCCGGGATCTCCGCCCTCCGCGCCCTTCGGGGCATCCGCCGCGCTGACCTCGACCGGAGTGGCCGGATCGGACCCGATGGCCGGGATTCCGGCCTGTGGCGCAGGTCACGTCGGGCGAAGAACCTGAGCGCCGCATCGCGCGTCTGGCTGGTGTGAGATCACGCAGGAGAGCACTGGACGACGTGGACGAGGAGCGCCTCCTCCGGCTGGTGGCCAGGGGTGACCGCGGGGCGTTCGACGAGCTGTACCGGCGTACGTCGCCATGGCTGGCGGTGCGGCTGCGCCGCCGCTGCGCGGACGAGCAGATCGTCGCCGAAGTCATGCAGGAGACCTATCTCGCGGTGTGGCGCGCGGCCGGCGCGTTCGCCGGGAGCGCGGTCGGCGGGACGGCCGTCGGGTGGCTGTGGACGATCGCGGCACGCCGCCTCGTCGATGCGTTCCGGCGCCGTGCCCACCACGCCGAACCGCCGGTCGCCGCCGCCGAGCGGGCGGTGGTGCCCGCGGCGGAGGAGGAGGCGCTCGCCGGGACCGTCGGCGGCGACATCGGCGACGCCCTGCGACGGCTGGCGCCGGAACTCCGAGAGGTACTGCAGGCCACGGTGCTCGACGGGCTCTCCGTCCGGGAGACCGCCGTCCTGCTCAGACTGCCCGAAGGCACGGTCAAGACCCGTGCCCGTCGGGCCCGGATCGCGATGCGGGAGGCGCTGGCATGAGCGGGGAACACGCGTCCAGGCAGTTGATCGACGACTACGCACGTGGCGACGCGACGATCGCGGCGGACACGGTCTGGGCACTGGAGGCCCATCTGGAGACGTGCGCGCCCTGCCGGAGCCACCTGGCGGCCTCCGTGGCCACCGGAGCGCCCGGCATCGCCGCGCTCGTCGACACCGTCCGGGCCGGTCTGGAACCGCAGTTGGACGCGGCGGCCACGGCGGCAGCGCGGCGGTACCGTCCGAGGTGGGTGTCGTCCTGGCTGACGCCGGCCATGACCCCGTGGCTGGCCATGACCGCCGTCGTCACCCTGGTGGCGCTGCTGCTGGACGCGGTCGCGCCGTCGGAGGTCTTCGGCGGCTCCTCGCCGGTGTCGCTGATCGCGCCGGTGCTGCCGCTGTGCGGTGTCGCCGCGTCGTGGTCCAGCGGCCTGGACCCGGCACACGAACTGACCGCCTCGACCGCCAGGGCCGGTCTTCCCCTGCTGCTCAGGCGCACCACCGCGGTCCTCGTGGTGGTCCTGCCCCCGCTGGTGCTGGGGGGATGGCTGACCGGGACCATGACGGCCGCGCAGTGGCTGCTGCCCTCCCTGGCCTTCACCTCCACCGCGCTGGCACTGGGCAGCGTGGTCGGGGTGACCCGCGCCGCCGTCGGGCTGGCGGTCGCGTGGGGCGCCGTCGTCCTGGCCCCCACGTCGGTCACCGGCCACGTCCCCTCCGTCCTGCAACTCGCCCTGCAACCGGACCGGTTGCCCCTGTGGGGGCTGCTCCTCGCGCTCGGCACCGGCGCCGTGATCGCCCGCAGGGACGCGTTCTCGACGCTGTGAAACCCATGTCCACCATCGAAAGGGACCACCGCATGACACCCATGACGAGCGCGGCCGACACCGCGCCGAAGACCTACGCCTGGGAGATCCGGGCCAGCGGCCTGAGGGTCCGCGTCGGACGGAACAAGATGGCCGTCGACGGGCTCGACCTCTCCCTGGGCATCGGCGCCCACGGCCTCCTGGGGCCCAACGGAGCGGGGAAGACCACCCTGATCCGGACCCTGGCCACGGTGCTGCGCCCCACCGAGGGCGAACTGGAGATGCTCGGCACCTCCTTGGGCCGGATGGGCGACCTCCGGGCCCTTCGCCGCCGCATCGGCTACCTGCCGCAGGACTTCGGCTACTACAAGCGCTTCACGGTGCGCGAGTTCGTCGAGTACATGGCCTGGTTGAAGGAGGTCCCGAAGGCGGACATCCCCGAGGCCGTCCAACGTGCCGTGGAACGGGTGGGCCTGGCGGACCGCGCCGACCACCGGATGAAGACCCTGTCCGGCGGCATGGTGCGACGGGCCGGCATCGCCCAGGCCATCGTCAACTCCCCGGCGGTGCTGCTGCTGGACGAGCCGACGGCCGGCCTCGACCCGGCACAGCGGCTGCGCTTCCGCGAGCTGCTGCACGACCTGGGCCGCGACACCTGCGTGGTCGTCTCCACCCACCTGGTCGAGGACGTCGCAGCCGCCTGCTCCGACGTGGTGCTCTTCGCCGACGGCCGCCTCGTCTTCCAGGGCACGCCGGACGAGCTGGCCGCCGCGGGCAGCACCGAGCACCCCGGCGACAGTCCCCTGGAACGCGGCTACTCGGCGCTGCTCCGCACCTCCGGACAGCAGGGGAGCGCCTGGTGAACGGACGTGTGCTGCGAACCGAACTGAAGCGCTCGGCCGCCCCGTGGGCCGGAGCCGTCGTCCTGGGCGGCAGCCTGGCGGTCTTCCTCCTGTACGACGGAATCTGGTCGAGGGGCACCGCGGGGTGGACGGCCCAGTGGACGACCATGGCCATGTGGACCCGTTCCCTGCTGGCCTTCTGGCTGCCGCTCGTGGTCGGCATCGGGGCGGTGTACGGGCTGCGTGAACCCCGCTCGCGGATGACCGAACTGCTGACGACCACGCCGCTGCCGGCCTGGCGCCGTGCGGCGCTGCCGGCGGGTGCGATCGCGCTCGCGCTGGCGGTGGGCTTCGGCCTCCTCGTCGTCGTGGGCGGAGCGCAGGTGGCGTTCGGCCCGACCACCTACACGGGCCTCGGCTGGCTGCCGATCTCGCTGGTGGCGGCACTGGGCCTCGTCGCGGCCGCCGTGTTCGCCATGGGCGTCGTCCGGACGCTGCCCTCCGTCCTCACCCCGCCGGCCCTGGTGGTGGCCTGCCTCGTGGTGACGGGCCTGCTGCGGGTGCGGATCGAAGGGGAGGTGCCGGAGAGCAGGACGTCGAACCGGCTCGGCCTGCTGTCCCCGGTGACCGCGGACCCGCGGCAGATGCTGCTGACCCTGTCCGACTCCGTTCACCTCGGCCAGACGGTCTGGCTGCTCGGCCTGCTCGCCACCGGCCTCGCGCTGCTGGCGGCCGCCACCCGCCGGGCCCGGCTGCTCGCGGTGGCTCCCGCCCTGGCCGGCGCGGCCGTGGCCCTGCTGGTCCTGCCGGCCGCCGCCCGCGACAGCTACGTCGTCGACAAGGCCGCCGCGGCCCTGGTGTGCGACGGGCCCGTGTGCGTGACGCAGGCGAGCCGGTCGCACCTGGCCGAACTCGCGCCGCGCGGCCGGGAGGCGCTGCGCGTGCTGCACGACGTCCTGGGCGACAAGGCACCGACCTCGGTGCGGGAGGACACCGCGCTGCGCGCGCTCGGCGATCCCCGCTCACTCCCCGGTGACGCGGTGCTGGTCGACTTCGACGAGCAGCTGTTCGTCGACGCGTCCGGCGAGGACCTGACCCGCGCGCTGGTCGCCCAGGGACTGGCACCGAGCTGCCACGCCCGCACCTCCCGGGAGGGCGGGGGACAGGACGACGTCGCCCTCCAGAGCATCGCCGTGAGCTGGGCCCTCGGTGACCCCACCCTCCGGCCGATGGAGGAGCGGGCCACCGACGAGTACTCGCGCAGGACCTGGGCGGATGCCGACGCCGCCTGGCGGGAGCTGAAGGGGCTGGCGCCCGCTGAGCAGCGCTCGCGGATCGCCGAGCTGCGCACCGCCGCCCTCTCCTGCACGGCGAGGCTGCGCGAGGTGCCGGCGGGAGGCGCGTCGCGATGAGGTGGCTGATGCTGTACGCGCGTTCACGGCAGGTGCCCACGTCGGCCGCCGCGGTCGTGCTCGTCGCGTTGGCGGTGTGGGCCTTCACCCGGGGCGACGGTACGGGTGCGACGGATGCGATGGATCCGACCGCGTTCTTCGTGCTCGCCGCGAGTGTGGCGGCCGGCTCCGTCGGGTTCGGCGGGCAGGACCTCGCACTGGACCGGACGGCCGCGATCCGGTGGGTGCCCCGCCGGGCGGCGCACACGGTGCTGATCGGCGCGGTCGCCGGTGCGGCGCTGCTGGCGGTCCAGGCGGTGGGCCCGACGTTCGTCCCCACCGAGGTCGTCGTCCGGGACAGTGCGGGTCTGGTCGGCCTGGCCGCGCTCGGGGCGGTGCTCTGCGGGGCGCACCTCGCCTGGACGCTACCGACCGGCTGGCTCGCGTTCTCCGTCCTCGCCCCGCCGTTGCCGCCCAACACCGTGGGGAAGGCGGTCGGTTGGATGACATTTCCCCCCGGCACGGAGGCGTCCACCTGGGCCGCGGTGGCGTTGCTGGTGACCGGCAGCGCGCTGTACGCCGTGGCCGGTCCGAGGCGCTGACGGGCACGTCTGTCGGCCGCCGAGTCCGTCCGGCCCCCGCCTCCTGACCGTGCCGTCCGGAGCCCCTCCATCGGACAGCCGCGTCCGGACACGACGAGGGCCGGTTCGACTGACCGGGGCCGCCGCCGGGGGTGGCTTCGGCTCAGGGCCACCCCGCGGTTTCCGGGCGCGGGTGGGCGGATGGCCTGGCCCTCGGCGGCGTGGCGGAGGTGCTGCGGATCGCGTGGACGATCCGGGCGGCCCAGTCCGCGGGCCGCTCTCGACCGAGGAGTTCGGCGAGCCGCGCCATGCGGGCCCGGCGTTCGGCGGGGGCGAGGTCGAGGGCGCGGGCCAGGACGGTGGCGAGGTCCTCGGGCGAGTGCGGATCGGTGAGCAGGGCGGCCCCGCCGAGTTCGGCCGCGGCGCCGGCGTGGCGGGAGAGGACCAGGACTCCCGGCTCCGCGTCACGGTGCAGCAGGGCGGCCCGGGCGGCGATGAACTCCTTGGCGGTCAGGTTCATCCCGTCCTGGAGCGAAGTCACCCAGAGCACGTCCGCCGACAGGTATTCGTCGACGACCTCGACGGTGGACAGACTGCGGGGGCGATAGTCGATCGGCTGCCAAGTACCCTGCTGCCAGCGCGAGTTGACCTCGGAGACGCGCTGTTCAAGTCGATGGCGGGTGGTGTCGTAGGCGGTGATGCCGGGCTCGGGCGGCGGGCAGACCAGCCGGAAGGTGAGCCGGTCGCACAGCCCGGGCCGACGGGAGAGCAGGTGGTCGACGGCCTCCACCTTCTGGATCGGGGCCTTGGCGTAGTCGAGGCGTTCGACCGAGAGCACCACTCGGCCGACGGCCGGATCGCGGTGGGGCACACGGAGGCGGGCGAGCCTCTCGACGGCGAGCTTCTCGACGGCGGGCCGGTCGACCCCGAGCGGGTGGACGCCGGTGCGCGGCGGATCGGGCAGGCCGGCCAGGGTGCGGCGGAAGTGTCCGGCGAAGTCCTTGGTGTGGAAGCCCGCCCAGTCGAGGCGCGCCAGTGAGCTGCGAAGTTCGGCGGCGACCGGGAGGGTGGCGAAGACGTCCGGGGCCGGGAAGGGGGTGTGGTGGAAGATCCCGGTCCTGAGGTCGGGCCGGATGCGGTGCAGCACGCCGGGGACCAGCCAGAGGTTGTAGTCGTGGAGCCAGACGGTGGCGCCGGGCGCGGCCTGTGCGCTGATGTGGCGGGCGAAGCGGGCGTTGACCGTCCGGTAGTCGGCCCAGGCCCGTTCGTCGAAGACCGACCGGCCCGGTTCGGACATCAGGACCGGCCACAGCGTCTCCTTGCAGGCGCGGTGGAAGTAGCCGGTCCAGGTGTCCTCGTCGAGCGGTACGGGGGAGAGCGGCAGCCCGGTGGGGTGCGGGCGGTCGCCGCACAGGTCGCCGCCGACCAGAGCCGTGACCCAGACGCCCGGCAGGCCGTCGGTGAAGGCGCTGGTCAGGGTGGGCAGGATGCCGTTGGGGCTGCTGGGCGGCTGCCAGCTCTCGCCGTTCCAGTGCAGCGGTGGGCGATGGTAGGCCACCACGAGGGAGTGCCGACCCGTGGCGCGTTCGGGGCCGGAGCACGTGGGCTCGGGCCCGGGGGCGAGCCAGCCGAGTTCCTGGAGCACCGCGTGGATGCCGGCCGCCCCGGCCCGGCCGGGGCGATGCAGGAGCGGGTTGTCGGCGTGAGTGGTGAGGGCGGTGAGCAGGGCCGGTTCGGCTCCGGCGACGACCACCGCGTGCGTGCCGGCCCGGAACAGCGAGAGGTCGTTGAGGGAGTCGCCGGCGACGAGGATCTCGTCGGGCTTCCAGCCCAGCGTCCCGGCCAGGGCCCGAAGGGCGTTGCCCTTGGACGCTCCTGGCGGCAGGACGTCGAAGAATCGGTCCGCTGAGTACACCCAGGTGCAGCCGAGGGCCTCGACGGCTGCGGTGAGTTCGTCGGTGAGCCGCTCGGGGGCGAGGTGGTAGGAGCAGCGGCCGTCCTGGACGACGCCGTGCTGATAGCCGAGCTGGGGGAAGCGGCGCAGCGCGGCGCGAACCCGGGCCGGGCCCGGCCAGCCGGTCCGCAGGTGTTCCTGCACCGGGTCGACCGGGGTGAAGTCCGTACCGTCGGCGACGGTGGCACCGACGTCGGCGATGATCCACCGGGGCCGCGGCACGAGCGGATCGCGAAGGACCTCACGGACGGAGGCCAGCCCGCGCCCGGTGGCGAAGACCAGGGTCACCTCGGGGTGGTGGGCCAGGGCGTCGCGCAATCGGCGCCGGTCGTCCCGGGTGCCGCCGAGTAAGGTGCCGTCCAGATCGGTGACCAGAATCCTCGACATCCGAGGGACGCTAACACGATCACGCCCCGTGGGGTTCGACGTGGCGGGCCTGCTCAAGCGCCCCCGGCCTCGCCGCGTACTCCTCCGACGTCCGTGGGGTGTTGTCGCCGCTCGGCTGACGGCCGACCGGTCCGGTGTCCTCATCGCTTTCCCCCGGATGTCGTTTATGGCCCGTTTACCGCAGGTCAAGGCGCAGTTGGTGGGATCGTCCTGTCAGTGCACCAACAAGAAGGAGTGCCTCCCTTGACCGCTCACCTCAGGCACGGCGCCCGCGCGCGAACGTTCTCGGCGCTGGCGGCGGCGCTGTGCGGGATCGTCGGTGCCACCGCGCTCGGCACCACCCCGGCGGCGGCCGCCGACCAGCGTCACCCGATCTACGCCATCGCGCACCGGGTCGACACCCTGGACGGCGTGGACGCCGCGATCAACCACGGCGCCAACGCCATCGAGATCGACGTCTGTGCCTGGTGGAACCCGAACGAGTGGCGCGCCTACCACGACTGTTCCTCGGCCGGCGAGAACCGGCTCGGCCCGAGCTTCGACAGCATGCTCGACCGCATCATCTCCAACGCCAACGCGGGCCGCCGGCTGTCGCTGGTCTGGCTGGACATCAAGGACCCCAACTACTGCGGCGAGGAGCCCAACCGCACCTGCAGCGTTGCCGGGTTGCGCGACAAGGCCCAGCGGCTGACGGCCGCCGGCATCCAGGTGCTCTACGGCTTCTACGAGTACCACGGCGGCAGCACCCCGGACGTCGGCGGCCGCGGCTGGAAGAGCCTGGAGGGCAAGCTCGGCCCGCTGGAGGGCATCACCACGACCGGAACCCGCGACCAGGTGCAGAGTGCCTTTGCCAAGTCCGGCACCGGATTCCCGACCGGCCGCCGGGCGATGGACTACGGCGACAGCGACATCACGAAGGGCTTCGGCAACTGCACGGAGGCCACCTACAACACCTGCGCGGAACTGAAGAAGGGAGCCGCCGACCGGGCCGCCGGCCGGCTCGCGGCCACCCTGTCCTGGACGACCACCTACAACGACCCCTGGTACGTCGACAAGCTGCTGGGCGACGCGCAGGTGGACGGCATCATCGCCGGCTACGGCGCCTTCACCGGCGTGCGGGAGTACGACAACAGTTGGCAGTGCGCCAACGCCGTCAACCTGGTCCGGGACTGGGTGAACCGCCACAGCGGGACCCATCGCATGGCCACCAGTGGTGACCGCCTGTTCAAGTAGGCGACCGCCTGCTCACCCGGAGGCCCGGCCCCTGGGAACGCCCCGGGGCCGTCGACCGACGAGCGCAGGGCGTGATCCTGAAGTCGTGGACCTGTAGGCGCAGTTCGGCGCCGGCGGCCGGTGCCCTCTGCGAATGTGCCCGGCCGGCCGGCCGGCGTCCGCGGCCCGGTCCACGGGGACCACTGGGGGGACGCCGTCGGCGACGGCGCCCGCCCGTGAGGTGGTGAACTGGGCGGGCTACCGGGTGCCGCCCTCCAGCAGGACGATCAGATCGGCGAACGCCGCCCGTAGCGCTTCCGGGTTCTCGATCCGGCGTCCACCGCGGCCGGTAGACGCCGTCGAAGTGGGCGTCAGCCCAGGCCACGGCAGCGTGGCAATACCGGGAGACGCGGCGCAACCTGACGCCCGACCTCGTCCAGCGATCCCGGTCTCCCCGACCCATGCCGCCCCGGCCTTCTTCACTCATCTTCAGGACTCGTCATCGGACGCACGAACAATCCCACAGGGGCGGCGTTCCTTCTACGGTGCCGGCGCCCTTCGTGCAGGGCGTTTGTCTCGGGCGCCGAGGAGGAGTACTGTCTCCCAGTCGCTCGACTGGGAGCACCGGACACGCGTCGGCGTGGACGGTCCCGGGGTGGCCAATCCTTTGAACCAACACTTCCCGGCTCGGGCTGGGGCGGATCTGTCATGGGCAGGTGCGACCCGGTCTGAATGTGGCGTGTTCATTTAATCGGATTGCGGCCGGATTCGCTTTTCGGAGCGGAGGTCGGCTAGGGTTTGAAACGTCGGACAGGGCGCCAGGTTCTGGGCGACACCAGCAAGTCGGAAGCGGAAAGCCCCGGTAAACGGAGCGGAAAGCGTCTGATAGGCTGGAAACACGAAAGAACGAAGCCCGGAGGGCCCGCTGGAAGGCGGTCCGAAGGAAGCGTCCGTTCCTTGAGAACTCAACAGCGTGCCAAAAGT
>NZ_JBHVFE010000201.1:0-15124 GCF_042801945.1 Kitasatospora sp. NPDC057542 | reverse complement strand
GCTCCGCCGCTCGGTCGCGACGCCCGCCCGTGCCGTTCGGCCGTTGCCGGTCGACTGCCGCCGTTCAGCCGTTGCCGGTCGACTGCCCGGCGCGCTCCGCCAGGGCGTGGAACTCGGTCCAGCTCCGCTCGTCGAGGGCGTCGAGGGCGGCGTCGTCGAGCTCGACGAACGGCTCCGGGGAGAGGTGCGTCCGCGGGTTGCCGCGCTCGACCATCAGCATGCCGAAGTCGAGGAAGCCGTTGGCGTACGAGAAGCCGGCTCCGCCGCGCTCGTAGAGGCGGATCAGCGGTTCGAAGGGGTCCGGCAGCGGCGGCAACACCGGCCCCGAGGCACCGCGCAGGGCGGCCCACCGGACGGCGGCCGCCGAGCACTCGATGGCGTGCCACGAGCCGCCGGAGGCGTCCTCGACGCAGTCCTCGACGTCCGCGACCACGGCCGGGTCGATCCGGACGGTGACCACGTCACCGCGTAGGCCCCAGGCGACCATGCTCTTCCGGAACCGGGGGTTGCTGCCGGCGTCGCGGCGCACGGCGAACGCGTACAGCACGATCACGGGGTAGACGAGCCCCACCACGCCGGCGAGGAACGAGTTGACGTAGACGTCGAGCGCGATGACGCCGACGAGCACCGCGGTGGCGGCGGCGATGAGCGCGAGGGCTCCGCGGAGCCCGCTTCGCGGGCCCTGGTCGGACTGGGTGATGGTCGTCCGAAGGCCTTCCCCGCGGTCTCGGCTCCTACCGCCGCGCGTGTCGGATCGTCGGTCAGAGGAACAGGGCGAGTGCGGTGAAGACGAGGCCGACCGCGAGGAGGACGAGGCCCTGGGGTTGATTCCGGTCGTCGTCGCGGACGAGTGCGCCGAAGGCGGCCAACCCGGCGAGGGGATAGGGGATCGCGACCATCAGGGCCAGGCCGAGACGGCTCTGGACGAGCAGGAAGCACAGGAGCCAGGGCACCGAGATCGCGGTCGCCGCCGCGGTGAGTGGCAGCCCGTCGAGTCGGCGCATCCGCTCACGCCACGGTCCGGCCGGGCGTGGTGCCCGGGGCGGCTTGCCGCTGTCGTAGGCGAACCACAGCAGGAACAGGGCGATGCCCGCGTTGATGCCGATCGCGCACCACAGGGAGGCCGGGGAGTCGGCCTCGCCGGGCAGCTTGGGGGCGACCCGGCCGGCCGGGTCCATCCGGACGGTGACGTAGTCGCCGGGGCTGAAGCGCCGGCTGTTCGGCGCCAGGGGCCCGCCGGGCACGTCCTCGCCGTTCGAGGAGAGGTCGTACGTCCGCGTCGTGCCGTGGATCGACGTGTCGACGTGCTCGGCGACGACCATCGCCTTGACGTCCCGCCCCGAACCCAGCACCTGGTTGTGCCAGGCGTCGGCGCCCGCGCCGATGGCGATGAGGAGGGCGAGGAAGACGAGGGCCAGCCCGGCGCCGACGTCCTTGTAGTCGGGGTCGTCCCCCGGCGCGCCGAGCTTCGCGAGCCCGACACCCGCCGCGACCATGTACAACGCACCCAGGCCGAAGGCCAGGAGAGTGCCGACGTACACGTACGCGAGGACGATGCCGACGGACAGACAGGTCAGGACGACGGCGAGGACAGCGCCGCGGCGGAGCCGGCGCGGTTCGCTCCCGCTGCCCTGGTCGGGCTGGGTGACTGCCATCCGAAGGCCTTTCAGGTCGTCCCGGCCCGCTCGGCCGGTGAGTGCCGACCACCGGTCAGAGCAACAGGGTGAGGAGGAGGGATACGGTGCCGGTGGTCAGGAGGGCGGCGGCGGGTTCGGCCGTGGGCTTGTCGAGGATGGGACGAGCAGCAGGAACGGGACGATCAGGACCGCGGCGCAGCCTCGCCCGCTGCCGGCCAGGCGGCCGAGGCCCGCCGACAGGACGGCGGTGGCGACCACCAGGACGTGAAGGCCGGCGGGCCAGCCGTACGAGCCGTAGGCGGCGGCGAGGCCGACGATCGAGAGCGGTGCGACGAGCGCGAGGACGATCGTCAGCGGGGCGGAGCGGACTCGGTGCTGGTCACCCGAAGGCTTTCCGGATGTTGTCCCGCCGCTCCGGTGGCAGGACGTCCGGTGCCTCGTCGCGTGGAGGGTAGAAGGAGATCCCGTCGATCGCGGCGCCGACCAGGGCCTGCCACTCGTCCCAGTGGTCCTGGTCCTGGGTGGTGAAGACGACGGCGAGCACGTGGGGGCTCCACGGATGCGGGAACAGGGCCTCCAGCTGGCGGACGGTGACAACGCCCGATCCCGGCAGGCCGTAGACCGCTCCGGACACAGGAACGGCCAGGTCGCGGACGGTCACGGCGGCCCGGCCGAGCGGGAAGTCGAGGACGGCGACGTCGGCGTCCGGCCAGACGGTCGCGAGCTCCTCCGCGACGCGCTGGGGGTAGGTACCCGGTGCGCCCTTCTCCTGCTCGCGCAGGAACAGGCTGAACATGCCCTGGACGATCTCGCCGTCCTCGGTCTGCAGCAGGCAGTTGGAGACGTGGACCGCGCCCTCGCGCAGTTGCGCCTGGAGGGCGAGTTCGGCGGAGACGGCGATGCCGAGCTTCTGTTCCGCACCGGTATCGGTGAGCGCGTCGAGCCCGTCCACGATCCGGCTCATCCGGTCGCCGGGGTCCTCGGACAGGTCGATGCCGGTGAACCCCTCGGGCAGGGAGAGCCAGAACGACGGGACGGTCGTGTCAGTCATGGCCGACTCCCCACACGCCGGTGACGATCGCGCTGCCGCCGCCGAGCAGCGCGGGCAGGATCCGGCCCTTGCCGCTGCCTCCGATGGCAGCTCCGGCACCGTTGAGCGCGGTGCCGCCGCCCGTGGTGTAGTTGATTGCGGCACCAAGCCCCGGACCCGGGTCGTCCGTGGTGAGGCCTATGGCAGTGGGGGCCGTCAGCGCGAGCCCGCCGGCCGCCTGCACGCCGTCTGAGACGTTCATCGCGGCGGCCTTGGAGAGCCCGAGCTTCATGGCGGGCTTCTCGATCGCGGTGGTGAAGATCGGACTGGCCGGATCCATCGCCCTGGCGGCGGTGCGGACCTCCTTGGCCGTGGCACTCACGGCCTTGACCCCGCCTTCGGCAGCGCGGGCACCCCTGAACGCGGTGACCCCGCTCTTGAAGAGGGCTCCTCCAGGGAGCGCCCCGAGAAGGTCGCCGGCCAGGGTGAGGTCGTTGCCGAGGTTCTTCATGCTGGTCGGCACCAGCCCGCTGACACCGTACTGCCCCGCGTGCCAGCCTGCGGCGGCCACGCTCAGCAGGATTGCGGGCAGCGCGAACGCCGGGCAGAAGATGGCCGCGACGCCGCAGATGCCCGAGGCCACCGTCAGCAGGTCCGCGCCGTGGTTCTTGAACCAGTTGCCGATCTTGCTGAGCATGCCCGGCTCCGGCGGGGCCTTGCTGTCGGCGGCCTTGCGGATGGCCTCGGCCGTCTTCTGGGCGTCCGACTTGTGGGTCCCGGCGAGTTCGTGGGCCTGCTTCTGGAGGCCGGCCAGCTCGTTGGAGGCGCTGGTGAGCAGGTTGGCGGCCGAGTCCAGGTGGCTCTTCGCCGTGTTGTAGCGCTGTTCGGCGGCGGCGAGGCTCGCGTCGTCGGAGAAGTAGCGGCCGGCCAGTTGGAGGTCGGGGGCAGCGGCCGCGGCGCTGTGGGCGCGGTCGGCCTCGTCCTTCTTCTTCTTGGCGGCGACCGCCGAGGCGGCCAACTCGGCGGCCTTGGGCTGGTGTTCGGTCAGTGCCTTGTACCAGACGTCGAGCGCCGTGTAGGCGGCGGTGATCGAGTCGGCGGCGTCCTGGAGGTAGCCGGGGAGCTTGCCGAACTGCTTGGAGAAGGCCTTGGCCGCCTCGCCCGTCCACTGGCCCTCGTTGTCGGAGATCTGGGCGAGCGTGGTGTGCACGCCGCTCAGGTGCTGGCCCACCCGGCGCAGGCTGTTGCTGAGTGCGGTGACGGCGGCGGAGTCGCCGGGGGCGGGGTTGAAGCCGAGACCGGACCAGTCGGGCGCCGCCGGCGCGGGGGTGCTCACGACTGCCCCGCCGGGGCGAGGACCTTGACGATGCTCTGCTCGGTGCCGTCGTAGTTCTTCTGCACCTGCTCCAGGCCCTCGTCCAGGGCCTTGACGCACTCGCGGACCTTCTTCAGGCCGAACTGCCACTTGTCCTTGAAGTGCCCGCAGGCTTCGTCCAGGAAGTCGTAGCCGGTGCCGGTGTGGCCGGCCGCCTCGAAGGCCTTGAGCCCCTGTTCGAGTTCGTCGCCACAGCCTTTGAGGTCCTGGGCCAACTTGGCGAGGAATTCGGTACTGACTTTGAAGTCGGACACTTTCGCCCCCCGATGCGTCGATTGTCGGACCGGGCGAGCATAGCCCCAGCCGGTGTGCCGTGATCGCCGGAGCGGAGGCCGGGGGGAGTTGTTTGCGGGACCTTTACGGGCCGTCGACGCCTACTTGACGCCGGCGGCCCAACTCCGAGACGTGCGCGTACGGTCGGGCCTCAGCGGCGCCAGAAGCCGCGCTTCTTCGGGGTGACGAGCTGCACCACGGCCGTGACGAACAGTTCGGCGACGGGTGAAGGGCCCGGGCCGTGGTTGAGGTGGCTCTCGGCGGTCCACTCGCCGAGGACGGTGCCGGGGCTGCCGTCGAAGGGGCTGAACGCGTGTTCCAGGGTCACGTAGCGGACGGTCCTGGCGCCCTGGGGCTGGACGGCGGCGACGAAGTGGGCCTCGGTGGCGCCGGTCGGGGTGGGCAGGGTGACCAGCAGCATGTGGTGGCCGTCGACCGACAGGTGGCGGCAGTCGAGGCCGTGGCTGGACAGGCGGTCCTCGGGCGGCAGGGTGCCGCCGAGGTCGTCCCAGATCTGGGTGACGACGGGCAGCAGACTGCCTCCGTCCGGGGTCGGGGTGGCCACGCGCGGGCCGAACTCCAGCACCTGGCGGGCGAGCTCGCGGTGGACGAAGCGGTAGTGGTGGGGCCGGGGGTCCGTCATGGGGGACACCGTAGCGAAGCCGTCGGGGCGGGAAGTCGGCACGTCCGACGTCCCGCCCCGACAGGCGAGTTGACCAGCGAGATCAGAATTGACGCATCGTCAGGAATGGCCGCCCTTGAGGTTGAGCACGACCACCCCGACGATCACCAGCGCTATCCCCAGCCATTGGAGCCGCCCGAGCGACTCACCGAAGGCGACCACGCCGATCCCGGCGACCGCCGCGGTGCCGGCCCCGGACCAGACCGCGTAGGCGACGGAGACCGGTATGTGCTTGAGCGCGCGGCCGAGCAGCAGGAAGGAGAGCACGTAGCCGAGGCCGACGCCGAGGCTCGGCCAGAGCCGGGTGAACCCCTCGGTGAGCTTGAGACAGCTGGTGGCGCAGACCTCGCTGACGATGGCAAGGGTGAGCAGGAGATAGGGCATGTCAGGGTCGAACCGCGCCCGCGCCGGCGAGCTTCCCGAGCAGGGCGAGATCGGCCTGCTCCAGGCTGGCGAGCAGGGTGATCCGCTCGCCCCGCGGCATCGGCACCGCGGTGGACGGCACGGCGAGCACGGCGCAGCCGGCCGCGGTGGCGGAGGCGACCCCGGTTGGGGTGTCCTCGACGGCGAGGCAGGCGGCCGGGTCCAGGCCGAGCCGCTCGGCGGCGGCGAGGTACGGGTCGGGCGCGGGCTTGGTGCGCTCGGTGTCCTCGGCGGCCAGGGTGACGGCGAACCAGTCCCGGCCGATGGCGGACAGCACCAGGTCCACCACCAGGCGCGGGGAGGCGGAGACCAGCGCGGTGGGCACCCGGGCGTCGCGCAGCGAGGCGAGCAGGGCGAGCGCGCCGGGACGCGGCACCGTCTCGGCGGCGACCTTGCCGGCGAAGGACTCGCCCAGCCTGGTGGCGAGTTCGGCCTCGCTGAGGGCGGTGCCGCTGACCTTGTGCAGGTGGGCGGCGGTGTGCTCGACGGCCTGGCCGAGCACCTCGGGGGCGTCCAGGTCGGTGAGCGGGCGGTGCAGCTCCTCGGCGAGTTCGGCGGCGGTCTGCCACCACAGCTGCTCGGTGTCGACCAGGGTGCCGTCCATGTCGAACAGGACGGCGGCGGGGAGTACGGGCCCGGAGTCGGGCAGGGCGCTGTCGGGCATGGCGGTGTCAGGCATGGCGGTACCTTCGGTGGTTCTTCGGTTGGAGCGGGGAGGTATGAGGCTCTCAGGCGGCGCAGCGGTCCACCAGTACCGGACGCTCCGGCAGGGTGAGTGCGGCCCGCGCGCCGGCCGGCAGCGCGGCGGCGGCCTCGGTCGGCAGGTCGACCTTGACCTCGGTGCCGTCGTCCAGGCGGGCGGTGAGCCGGGTGACGGCGCCCAGGAAGGAGGCGGTGACCACCAGCGCGGGGCCGTTCTCGTCCGGGGTCAGGGTGACGTTCTCCGGGCGGACCAGCACCTGGAGCTCGCCGTCGGCCGGGATCGCGCCGTCCACCGCGTGCCGGCGGCCGAGCACCTCGACGCCGTCCGAGGCGCGGGTGCACGGGATGCGGCTCATGGTGCCGACGAACTCGGCGACGAAGGCGGTGGCCGGCCGGCCGTACAGCTCGGACGGGACGGCGCACTGCTCCAGCCTTCCGGCGCGCAGCACCGCGACCCGGTCGGCCATCGACAGCGCCTCCTCCTGGTCGTGGGTGACGAACAGGGTGGTGATGCCCAGCTCCTGCTGGAGGCGGCGGATCTCCTCGCGCAGCTGGAGGCGGACCTTGGCGTCCAGCGCGGACAGCGGCTCGTCCAGCAGCAGGACGCGCGGCTGGAGGGCGAGCGCGCGGGCGAGCGCGATGCGCTGCTGCTGGCCGCCGGACATCTGGTGCGGGTAGTGCTCGGCGCGGTGCGGCAGGCCGACCAGCTCCAGCAGCTCCTGGGCCCGCTTGCGGCGCTCGGCCTTGCCGGTGCCGCGCATCCGCAGCCCGAAGGCGACGTTGTCCAGCGCGGTCAGGTGCGGGAAGAGGCTGTAGGACTGGAACACCATGCCCGCGTCGCGCTTGTGCGCGGGGATCGTGGTGATGTCCTGGCCGTCGACCAGCACCTCGCCGGAGTCGTGCTGCTCGAAGCCGGCCAGGATGCGCAGGGCGGTGGTCTTGCCGCAGCCGGACGGGCCGAGCAGGGCGAGCAGCTCGCCCGGGTGGACGGTCAGGTCCAGGCCGTCGAGCGCGGTGGTGGCGCCGAACGTGCGGCGCAGGGAGCGGAACTCGACGGTGGCGCTGCCGGGGGAGAGCGAGATGCCGTTGGCGATGGCGGTGGGCGTGGTCATGACTGGTGACTCCGGGGGGTTCAGGAGGCGGCGGTCTTGGCGCGGCGCTCGCGCCCGGCGGTGGCCAGCAGGAGCAGCAGCAGCCAGGTGAGCAGCAGGCTCAGGATGGAGACCGCGACCGACATGTGGGCCTGGCTGTTGCCGACCGAGTAGATCCAGACCGGGAAAGGCTGGAAGCCGAGGATCGAGGCGGAGGTGAACTCGCCGAGCACCAGGGCCAGGGTGAGGAAGGAGGCGTTCAGCAGGGCCCCGCGCAGGTTGGGCAGGACGACGGTGAACACCGCGCGCGGCCAGCTCGCGCCGCAGTTGCGGGCGGCCTCGACCAGGGTGCGCACGTCCATCGAGCGCAGGCCGGCGTCCAGGGCGCGGTAGGCGAGCGGCAGGGCCATCAGCACGTAGGCGATGACCAGCACCAGGGGGAAGTCGGGGTCCTGGATGAACACGAAGGTCTGGAAGAACGGGGTGTCCATCAGGTAGTCCGGGCCCCAGCGGAGCACGCCGATGAGGCCGGCGGTCAGGGCGACCGGGGGGACGACCAGCGGCAGGGTGCAGAGCACGTCGATGACCGGACGCAGCTTCGGCGACCCGAGCCGGACGGCGATCAGCGCCGGGACGAGCAGGAGCAGCAGCACCACGACGGTGACGACGGCGAGGCCGAGGGTCAGCCAGAGGCTGTCCAGGAAGCCCGGGGCGGAGAGCAGCCCGGTGTAGGCCTCGAAGGAGATGCCCTTGGGGTCGTCGACCGAGAACCAGAAGGAGGCCGCGAGCGGGACGACGAAGTAGACACCGGCGAGCAGCAGCACGGCGCCGCGCCACCAGCGCACGGTGCGTCGGCCGGGGCGGGCGGGGGTGGTCAGCTGAGCCATCGGGCGCTCCGGCGCTGGAGGGGGAGGTACACGGCCATCACCAGGACGGCCACGATGATCATGTTGAGGCTGAGGGCGAGGGCGAGGTTGCCCTGGCCGACCAGCACGTTGCCGGAGAGCGCGTCCGCGATCGAGCGGCTGACCAGCGGGACGGTCGCGCCGACCATGGCGGCGGCCGTCGCGTAGGCGGCGAAGGCGCTGCCGAAGAGCAGCACGAAGCCGCCGAGCAGGGAGGGCAGCAGGATCGGCAGGGCGACGTGGCGCCAGTACTGGACGGTGGTGGCGCGGTTGTTCTGGGCCGCCTCGCGCCACTGGGTCCGCAGGCCGTCCAGGGCCGGGGTGATGGTGAGCACCATCAGCGGGATGAGGAAGTACAGGTACACGATGGTCAGACCGGTGAAGGAGTACAGCGACCAGCCGTGGTCGGTGAGGTGCAGCAGCTTGGTGATCTCGCCGGCGTTGCCGAGGGTGGCGACGAACGCGAAGGCGAGCGGCAGGCCGCCGAAGTTGGCGAGCACGCCGGAGGCGGTGAGCACCGCCTGGCGCAGCCAGCCGTGCCGGGAGGTGACGACGGCCTGGGCGAGCGGCAGGCCGAGCACGGTGGCGAGCAGCGCGGTCAGCGCGGAGAGCTTGAGGCTGCTCAGCATGGCCGTCTGGTAGCCGCCCTGGACGGAGGCCGTCAGGTTGTCGAAGGTGAACTGCCCGGCGCCGGTCTCCGCGTCGCTGGAGGTGGTGAACGCGCCGATCACGATGGCGACGGTGGGCAGTCCGAAGCCGATCAGGAAGAACAGCAGCAGCGGCACGGTGGCCAGCCAGGACGCGCCGCCGAGGCGGGCGAGCGGCCGGCGCCGCGGGGTGGGAGCGGGGGTGGTGGGGGAGGTCGTGGCGGTGGCGGACGCCCCCGCGCCGCCACCGGGGGCGGTGGCGGCGGGGGTGGTCGGCACCGGGGTGGGAGCCGTGGTCATGAGTGCCTTTTCTCAGCCCGAAGTACGGTGCGCGGCGCGGGTGTCAGCCCGCGATGGCCTTGGTCCAGTTCTCGGTGACGACCTTCTTGGCCGCGTTGATCTGGTCGACGGTCGGGAAGGTGGTGAACGGCTTCTCGACGGTCGGCAGCTTGGCGGCCGCGGCGGCGTCCAGGCTGCCGTCCTTCTTCAGGGCCTCGAAGGTGGCCGGAGTGGCGTAGCCGCCGAGGTAGAGGTTCTGGCCCTCGGCGCTGAACAGGTACTCCTGCCACAGGCGGGCGGCCGCCGGGTGCGGGGCCCACTTGTTGACGGCCTGGTTGTAGAACTGGGCGTAGGAGCCGTCGGCCGGGATGGAGACCTTCCAGTCGACGCCCTTGTCCTTGAACTCGTCGGTGTAGCCGGCGTTCAGGTACGACCAGTCGATCGAGATCGGGGTCTCGCCCTTCTCGACGGTGGCCGGGGTCGACTCGACCGGGTTGAAGTTGCCGGACTGCTTCAGCTTGCCGAAGAAGTCGATGCCGGGCTGGATGTTGTCCAGCGAACCGCCGTTGGCGAGCGCGGCCGCGTAGACACCGCCGAAGGCGGAGCCGGACTTGGTCGGGTTGCCGTTGAGGGCGACCTGGCCCTTGTACTCCGGCTTGAGCAGGTCGGCGAAGGTCTTCGGGCAGTTGGCGATCTTCTTGGCGTCGCAGCCGATCGAGACGTAGCCGCCGTAGTCGTTGACGGCGGCGCCGTTCGCGTCCTTCATGGTGTCCGGCACCTTGTCGAAGGTGGCCACCTTGTAGGGGGCGAGAATGCCGTCCTTGACCGCCTGGAGGGCGAAGGCGCTGCCCAGGTCGACCACGTCGGGGGCGCGGTCCTGGCCCTTGCGGGAGTTGATCGCGTTGATCTCGTCCTGGCTGGAGCCGTCCGGGTTCTCCTCCTCGACCTCGATGCCGTACTTGGCCTTGAAACCGTCGATGATCTTGCCGTAGTTCGCCCAGTCCCGGGGCAGCGTGATGACGTGCAGCTTGCCCTCCTTCTTGGCGGCGGCGACCAGGCCGTCCATGCCGCCGAAGTCGGCGGCGGAGGTGGCCGTCTTGGCGTCCTTGGCGCCGCCCGTGGCGGTGTCGCCGGACTTGGTGCTCGAACCGGCGGAGCCGCAGGCGGTGAGGGAGAGCGCGGCGGCGGTCAGTACGGCCGCGAAGGCGGCGGCGCGGGCGCGGTGCACGGTCACGGGGAAGTCTCCTGTTAAGGGGGCGTACTGCGAGGGGCGTTCGCGGGGGTTCCGCGGGCTTGCGTCTCGCGAAGGGCGGCGGACCGGCCGGGTGAGCGATCGATCGACGTCGTCCGAGTTGACTAGCCAACTTCGCTGACGGCAGTAAGTACGCCGGAACCCGGTGACGGGAAGGTGAACGGACGGCCCAGAACCGGGGTCGGCTGCGGGAACGGTGGAATCCGGCCATCGGAGCGTGATCCGTTCGGTGCGATGCTTCGAAGGCGCAGCGGGATAAGGTCGGGCTGTCCGCGCCGGTACGGCTGCGCAGGACACCCCCCAGGAGGGACATTGACTGACGTGGCAACTGAGCCCCAGCGCCCCGAGGCCGAGGGGCGCCCGGCAGCCGGGGACCACCCTGCCGAGCGCTCCGGCGCGCTGTACCGGAAGGTGGCCGCCGACCTGCGCGAGGCGATCACCACCGGCGCGTACGGCGAGGCCGGCCGGCTGCCCGCCGAGGGCGCGCTGGCCGAGCAGTACGGCGTCTCCCGCGGCACCGTCCGCCAGGCGCTCGCCGTGCTGCGCTCCGACGGACTGGTCACCTCCCGCCGCGGCACCCGCCGGGTGGTGCTCGGCGGCGCCCGGGTGCAGAGCTTCTCCGAACTGCTCAGCTTCACGCACTGGGCGTACTCGATGGGCGAGGAGCCCGGCGGCATCCTGGACTCGCTGGTGCGCCGCCCGGCCGACGCCGTCGAGCGCGAGCAGCTGCGCCTGGAACCGGGCGCCGAGGTGTATGTGACGGTCCGGCTGCGGACGCTGTCCGGCACGCCGGTGATGGTCGAGCGCACCGTCTACCCGCCGCGGGTCGGCGAGATCGTCGTCGAGCTGCCGCCGGACGTGGTCTCGCACACCGAAGTGCTGCGCGAGCACGGCATCCTGTTCACCGACGCCGACCACACGATCGACATCGTCGCGGCCAACGCCGAGGACGCCCGGCTGCTCGGCTGCCGTCGGGGCGGTCCGCTGCTGCGCGAGCGGCGGCGCACGACCGACCCGACGGGCACGCCGGTGGAGTGGTCCCAGGACCGCTACCTGCCCGGGACGGTGGCGTTCAGCGTGCACAACTCCCTGGCCACCTCGGCGCTTTCGCGGCACGCCCGGGAGCTGGACTGAGCCCGCCCGTCGGGATTCCTCACCGCATGAGCGCGGCGAGCAGCGGGCGGTAGTGCTCGAAGTCCGGCGTCGGGGCGCCGGCCACCTTCGCCTGCTCGTCCCAGCGTCGCACCGCCACCGCGTCCTGGGCGCCCGGGAGTTCGGCGAAGGCGGCGGCCTGGTGCTCGTCCATCGGGCCGCCCTGGACGCTCAGCGTGTACTCCGAGGCCGCGGAGAGCCGCTCCCGGTACCCGGGCTCGACCGCGCACAGGTAGCGCTTGGCGGCCACGTGCAGCCGGACCGGCTCGGTGACCTCCGGGCCGAACCAGCGGGCCAGCCAGTCGGCGCCCGTGTGGCTGTGGCGGTTGTCCCGACCCTCCATCAGATCCCGTCCGTGCCCGGTGCCCCGGCCGTGCTCGTCGAAGAAGTGGCCGGCGTCGTGCAGCAGAGCGGCGGCGACCAGGTGCTCCGGCGCCCCGGCGGCCTCGGCGGCAGCGGCGGCCTGGAGCATGTGCTCGGCCATGGTGACCTCCTCGCCCAGGTACTCCCCGGCGCCCTCGCCCGCGAACAGGGCGGCGATCGTGTCCAGCGCGGCGGCGCGGCGGTGCAGCACGGCGAGGGCGCTGTGCAGTCCGTCGAGGTCGGCGTAGCAGCCCTGGAGGTGCCGGTGGCCGTCCTGCCGGAACGCCGTCCGGGCGTGCAGCAGGCGGGTGTTGTCGAAGATCAGGCAGTCGCCGGGGCCGAGGCGGAAGGTGAGCCGGAGCTCGGGGCGCAGGGTGATCGCGGCGAACCGGCGGTAGGCGGCGTAGAAGGCGTCCAGGTCGTTCGGCCCGTGCCCGCGCAGGGTGCCGATCGAGCGGTTGTTGAACCTGACCTCCCGGATCCTTCCCCGCGGGTCCACGTCGATCAGCGGGCGGTCGGCACGCAGCTCGGTGTGACGGTCGCGGAAGACGAACGGGACGGGCGTGCGGGTGAGGACCTCGAACTCGGCCGGCGCCTCCTCCCGGAGGACCGCCGCGGCCATGAACCCGTCCACCAGTCCGGAGTCGCCGCCGGTCGCCGAGTTCTCCAGGCAGTGCAGCAGCTGGAGGGTCGGCACCGGGTCCCGGTAGGGGTTGTCGGTGTGCGGGGCGATGGCGACGCTGGTGAAGGCGAGGTTGTTCGGGTCCGGCTCGACCCGGACGTCGAACAGCTCCCCGTAGTTGGTGACCCGCACGTACCCGAAGCTCTCGGCGACCCGCAGCACCTGCCGCTCCACGGTCGGCACCCCGTGCAGCACGGCGAAGCCGCTGCGCCGTACGGCGGCCAGCACCGCGGCCCGCTCGGCCGGGTCGGTCAGGTACGCCTCCCAGTCCGCTTCCGGGATGCCGGGGGCGAAGTCCGCCGCCGTCCAGAGCCGCTTGCCGTGCTCGGTCCGTCCGTCGCCCTCGTCCGCCCGGTCGAGCCACTCCAGCGGGTAACGGGAGCGGTGCCCGTCCGACCAGAGCACCTCCAGGTGCCCGTCGGCCTCCTCGCTCACGACGGCGGCCAGGTCCTGCGGCAGGTCGTCGATCTGGAACAGCTTCTGCCCGTTGCGCGGGTCCCGGCACTCGGCGCACGGGCAGTTGTCGCGCAGCCAGTACGGCGGCAGCTCGGTCATCGGTCTTCTCCTCGGTGGCACTACGGCTGTCGTGTCGGCTGAAGTTGTATAGCCAACTTCGCTTCCCTGGTCGGGAGCTTGCCTGTCCCCGGTGAGTTCCACGTGCCGGGCGGGTGAACGCTGCGGGAACTGTGCCGGCAGGCGGTGGCGGCGGACGGCCCGGCAGGCTGTTCGAGTGAGGGGAGCGGGGCACGGGGCGTTTCGGGGTGGGGAGACGGCACGGCTGCGGCACTGTCGGAGGAATTCCTCCTGCTTCGAGAGGCGATCGGCCATGGCCCATTCCTCCTCCACTCCGCCCGGCGCGGGGCACACCGGGCTGCGGCGCGAGGTCGGCGTCATCGGACTGCTCTGGGCCTCGGTCGGAGCGATCATCGGCTCCGGCTGGCTGTTCGGGGCGCAGAAGGCGGCGGTGGCGGCCGGGCCGTCGGCGCTGCTGTCCTGGGGCATCGGCGCGGTGGCGATCATCCTGCTGGCGCTGGTGCACGCCGAGCTGGGCGGGCTGTTCCCGGTGGCGGGCGGTACGGCCCGCTACCCGCACTACGCCTTCGGCGGGTTCGCCGGGATGTCCTTCGGCTGGTTCACCTGGCTCCAGGCCGCGACCATCGCGCCGATCGAGGTGCAGGCGATGATCAACTACGCCCAGCACTGGAGCTGGGCGGACGGCCTGCTGAACAAGAACCTGACGCTGACCGGCTGGGGGTTCGTCGTCGCGGCCGTCCTGCTCGGAGTCTTCGTCGCGGTCAACTTCCTCGGCGTGCGGCTGCTCGCCCACACCAACAGCGCGGCCACCGTGTGGAAGGTCGCCGTCCCGGTGCTGACCATCTTCGCGCTCGGCATCACCGAGTTCCACGGCTCCAACTTCACCGTGCACGGTTTCGCGCCGGACGGCGCCAAGGGCGTGCTCACCGCGATCAGCAGCAGCGGGGTGATCTTCGCGCTGCTCGGCTTCGAGCAGGCCATCCAGTGGGCGGGGGAGAGCCGCAACCCGCGCCGGGACATCCCGCGCGCCGTGCTCGGCTCGGTGGTGGTCGGCACGATCGTCTACGTGGTGCTCCAGGTGGTGTTCATCGGCGCGCTGCCGCCGGAGACCTTCGCCCAGGGCTGGAGCACGCTCGACTACCCCGGGATCAGCGGGCCCTTCGCCGGCCTGGCGACCCTGATCGGCCTGGGCTGGCTGGCCACCGTGCTGTTCATCGACGCGGTCATCTCGCCGGCCGGCACCGGGCTGGTCTACATCACCTCCAGCTCCCGGGTCACCTACGGCCTGAGCCGCAACGGCTACGCGCCGCAGGTGCTGCAGTCCACCGACAAGCGCTCGGTGCCCTGGCTCGGCCTGCTCATCGCCTGGGTGGCCGGGGTGATCTGCTTCCTGCCCTTCCCGAGCTGGCAGCGGCTGGTCGGGTTCATCACCTCGGCGGTGGTGCTGATGTACGCGGGCGCCCCGCTGGCCTTCGGGGTGCTGCGCAAGCGGCTGCCCGCGATGGAGCGCTCGTACCACCTGCCCGGCGGCTCGGTGGTCTCGCCGCTGGCCTTCGTGGTGGCCAGCCTGGTCATCTACTGGTCCGGCTGGGACACCCTGTGGCGGCTGGGCCTGGCGATCGTGATCGGCTACCTGCTGCTCGGCGGGTACTCCTGGTACGCGCGCTCGAAGGGGATGCCGAACGCGCCCCGGATGGACTTCCGGGCCGGGCAGTGGCTGCCGGTCTACCTGGTCGGCATGGGCCTGATCTCCTGGCAGGGCACCTTCGGCGCGGGCTCGCGGGGGAACCTTCCGCTGTGGTGGGACATCGCCGTCGTGGTGGCGTTCTCGCTGGTCGTCTACTACTGGGCGCTGGCGATCGCGCTGCCGGCCGAGGAGATCGAGCGGAACATCCGCGGCGTCGAGGTGGTGGACGTCAACGGGCACTGAGCCGGCTGCGGTGTGCGGACAGGGCTGCGGCCCTCTGGACGGCCTCGAGGAGTTCGCCGCGCCCCGCCGCCGGCAGTCCGCGCAGCCGGGCGAGGTCGGTGGCCAGCCGGATGATCTCCGTGGCGTCCGCCGGCCTCGGTATCCCCGTCGACTCCGGTTCCTTCGAC
>NZ_JBHVFE010000200.1:0-15205 GCF_042801945.1 Kitasatospora sp. NPDC057542 | reverse complement strand
GCGCTGTCCCAGGGGCCCGTGACGCGTTCACCGGTCCCCGGAGACCGGCGGGCGATCATCAGTCTGACCAGTCCGACAACACTCCCGGTCGCGAGGACCGTCGTACCCTTGGGGGGTGACCGACGCCGTAGCAGCCATGCCAGAAGAAGCAGCCCCGGTCCCGCTCCTCGAACCGAAGGAGGGGATCCCGCCCGTGGTGGCGGACGACCGGGCGCTGGCCGCCACCGTCGCCGCCTTCGCCGCGGGCACCGGACCGGTGGCCGTCGACGCCGAACGGGCCTCCGGCTACCGCTACGGGCAGCGCGCCTACCTCATTCAGCTGCGCCGTGCGGGTTCCGGCTCCGCCCTGATCGACCCGATCGCCTGCCCGGACCTCAGCGCGCTCGGCAGGGCCGTCGAGGACGCCGAATGGGTGGTCCACGCGGCCTCCCAGGATCTGCCCTGTCTGTCCGAGGTCGGCATGAGACCCCGGCAGCTGTTCGACACGGAGCTGGCCGGGCGGATCGCCGGCTTCGCCCGTGTGGGCCTCGGGCCGATGACCGAGAACGTGCTCGGGCTGAGCCTGGCCAAGGAGCACTCCGCGGTCGACTGGTCCACCCGCCCGCTGCCCGAGCCGTGGCTGCGCTACGCCGCTCTGGACGTCGAGGTGCTGGTCGAGCTGCGCAACGCACTCGAACAGGAGCTGGACGCCCAGGGCAAGCTCGGCTGGGCGATGGAGGAGTTCGCCTCGATCGCCGCCGCGCCCCGCCCGGCCCCGCGCACCGATCCGTGGCGCCGCACCTCGCAGCTGCACAAGATCCGCCGCCGCCGTCAGCTGGCCGTGGTGCGCGAGCTCTGGCTGGCCCGCGACCGGATGGCCCAGGACCGCGACGTCTCCCCCGGCCGGGTGCTGTCGGACGCCGCGATCGTCAACGCCGCACTGGCCATGCCGCTGAACATCGTCTCCCTGCAGGCCGTCCAGGGCTTCGGCCCCCGGGTGCACCGGCGCCAGCTGGAGCAGTGGCTGGCGGCCGTGCAGCGCGGCCGGGAGATCCCGGAGAACCTGCTGCCGCCGGCCACCGCGCCGCACGACGGACCGCCGCCGCCGCGGGCCTGGGCCGAGAAGGACCCGGTGGCCGCCGCCCGGCTCGCCGGCGCGCGCAGCGCGGTCGGCGAGCTGGCCGAGCGGTACCACCTGCCGGCCGAGAACCTGATCACGCCGGACCTGGTCCGGCGGGTCTCCTGGCAGCCGCCCTCCGACCCGGGTCCCGAGAGCGTGGCCGCCGCACTGCGCGGGCTCGGCGCCCGGAAGTGGCAGGTGGACCTGGTGGCGGCGGCGGTGTCCGCCGCGTTCGTCGCGGCCGCGGCCGCGGGCTGATCACGGCCCGGCCGATCAGGCACCGCAGGGAAGGGGATGTCGTCCGTACGGGCGACATCCCCTTCGTCGTACCCGGGAGCGGCGTTCCTGGTCGGACGGGCCGGGGAACGTGTCGGGGGACACATGGTCAGATCCCTCCGAGGGGCCTGGGCAGGTTGGTTACCGGCGGGTAGCATGGCCGTGATGCGGCGCCGCTCGGGCCTTCGACGGCGGCAGCCTGCCCACTCGAAATGTTGGTCCCTGGGAGGAGAGCCCCCGTGCCTCGTACCGCGAGGGACGTCGTCTTCGTTGATGGCGTCCGCACCCCGTTCGGCAAGGCCGGCCCGAAGGGCATCTACCACGAGACGCGCGCCGACGACCTGGTCGTCAAGTGCATCCGGGAGCTCGTGCGCCGTAACCCGAACCTGCCCGTCGAGCGCATCGACGAGGTCGCCGTCGCGGCCACCACGCAGATCGGCGACCAGGGTCTGACCATCGGGCGCACCGCCGCCCTGCTGTCCGGCCTGCCGAAGTCCGTCCCCGGCTACGCGATCGACCGCATGTGCGCCGGCGCGCTGACCGCCGTGACCACCACCGCCGGCGGCATCGCCTTCGGCGCGTACGACGTGGTCGTGGCCGGCGGCGTCGAGCACATGGGCCGCCACCCGATGGGTGAGGGCGTCGACCCGAACCCGCGGTTCGTCTCGGAGAAGCTGGTCGACGAGTCCGCCCTGTTCATGGGCATGACCGCGGAGAACCTGCACGACCGCTTCCCGCACCTGACCAAGGAGCGCTGCGACGCCTACGCCGTGCGCTCCCAGGAGAAGGCCGCCAAGGCGTACGCCAACGGCGACATCCAGCCCGACCTGGTGCCGATCTCGATCCGCAACACCAACCCCGAGGTCGGCGAGACCGGCTGGGGCCTGGCCACCGTGGACGAGCCGCTGCGCCCGGGCACCACGATGGAGAGCCTGGCGGGCCTCAAGACCCCGTTCCGTCCGCACGGCAACATCACCGCGGGCAACTCGGCCGGTCTGAACGACGGTGCCACCGCCTCGCTGCTGGCCGCCGAGGACGTCGCCGAGGAGCTCGGCCTCCCGGTCAAGATGCGCCTGGTCTCGTACGCCTTCGCGGGCGTCGAGCCCGAGGTCATGGGCATCGGCCCGGTGCCGGCCACCGAGAAGGCGCTGGCCAAGGCCGGTCTGACCATCGATGACATCCAGGCCTTCGAGATCAACGAGGCCTTCGCCGTCCAGGTGCTGTCCTTCCTCGACCACTACGGCATCGCGGACGACGACGAGCGGGTCAACCCGTACGGCGGTGCGATCGCCTTCGGCCACCCGCTGGCCTCCTCCGGCGTGCGCCTGATGAACCAGCTGGCCCGCCGCTTCGAGCAGCGCCCGGACGTCCGCTACGGCCTCACCACGATGTGCATCGGCTTCGGCATGGGCGGCACCATCATCTGGGAGAACCCGCACTTCGAGGGTGGTAAGTGACCATGACGAGCACCACTGAGCTGCTGACCCGCGGCGCCGAGCTCTTCCCCGGCGAGGTCGTCACGACCGCGCACGTCCGCCACCTCGACCTGCCGCTGCAGGCCGGCAAGCTGGCCCTGATCACCCTGGACAACGGCTTCGACCACACCAAGCCGACCACCTTCGGCCCGGGCTCGCTGCTCAAGCTGAACGAGGCGCTGGACCAGGTCGAGGCCGAGGCCGCCGAGGGCACCATCGTCGGCGCCGCGATCACCGGCAAGCCGTTCATCTTCGCGGTCGGCGCCGACCTCAAGGGCGTCGAGCTGCTCCAGGAGCGCGCGGACGCGCTGGCCATCGGCAAGGGCGGCCACGACGTCTTCAAGCGGATCGCCGCGCTGCCCGTCCCCACCTTCGCCTTCTACAACGGCGCGGCGATGGGCGGCGGCGTCGAGGTCGGCCTGCACTGCGACTACCGCACGGTGTCGGCGGGCGTCCCGGCCTTCTCGCTGCCCGAGGTCTTCCTCGGCCTCGTCCCCGGCTGGGGCGGCTGCACCATCCTGCCGAACCTGATCGGTGCCGGTAAGGCCGTCAAGGTCGTCATCGAGAACTCGATGAACCAGAACAAGCAGCTCAAGGGCAAGGACGTGTTCGAGCTGGGGATCGCCGACGCGATCTTCGAGCCGGCCGACTTCCTGGAGCAGTCGCTGCTGTGGGCCGCCAAGGTCCTCAAGGGCGACGTCGTCGTCGAGCGCGAGGCGATCGACCGCGGCAAGGCCTGGGACGACGCCGTCGCCTGGGGCCGCCTGGTCGCCGACGGCAAGGTGCACGGCGCCGCTCCGGCCGCCTACAAGGCGCTGGACATCATCGCCGCCGCCAAGGACTTCGACCTCGCGGACAAGGCGAGCCTGCAGGCCGGCTTCGACGCCGAGGACGCGGCCCTGGCCGACCTCATCATGAGCGGTGAGCTGCGCAGCGGCATCTACGCCTTCAACCTGGTGCAGCGCCGGGCCAAGCGCCCCGTCGGTGCGCCGGACAAGTCGCTGGCCCGCCCGGTCACCAAGGTGGGCGTCGTCGGCGCCGGTCTGATGGCCTCGCAGCTGGCGCTGCTGTTCGCCCGCCGTCTGGAGGTGCCGGTGGTCCTCACCGACATCGACCAGGAGCGCGTCGACAAGGGCGTCGGCTACGTCCACGCCGAGATCGACAAGCTGCTCGCCAAGGGCCGCATCGGCAAGGACAAGTCCAACCGCCTCAAGGGCCTGGTCTCCGGCTCGCTGGACAAGGCCGCCGCCTTCGGCGACGCGGACTTCGTCATCGAGGCCGTGTTCGAGGAGATGGGCGTCAAGCAGGCCGTCTTCGCGGACCTGGAGAACGTGGTCTCGCCGACCTGCGTGCTGGCGACCAACACCTCCTCGCTGTCGGTCACCGAGATGGCCTCGAAGCTGAAGCACCCCGAGCGGGTCGTCGGCTTCCACTTCTTCAACCCGGTCGCGATCCTGCCGCTGCTGGAGATCGTCCGCGGCGAGCAGACCGACGACGCCTCGCTGGCCACCGCCTTCGCCGTGTCGAAGAAGCTGAAGAAGACCTCGGTGCTGGTCAAGGACGCCCCGGCGTTCGTGGTGAACCGGATCCTGACCCGCTTCATGGGCGAGATCCAGGACATCATCGACGAGGGCACCCCGATCGCCGACGTCGAGAAGGCCGTCGAGCCGCTCGGTCTGCCGATGTCCCCGATCGTGCTGCTGGAGCTGGTCGGCCCGGCCATCGCCCTGCACGTCTCGGAGACCCTGCACGGCGCCTTCCCGGAGCGGTTCACCGTCTCCGAGAACCTCGCCAAGGTGGTCAAGGCCGGCAAGCGCGGCTTCTACACCTGGACGGACGGGCAGCAGGTCCTCGACCCCGAGGTGCTGGAGCTGCTGACCTTCGGCGACTCGGTGCTCACCGGGGAGCAGGTCCGCGCCCGCGCCCTGGAGGCCGTGGCCCAGGAGATCGGCCTGATGCTGGAGGAGGGTGTCGTCGCCGAGGCGCAGGACATCGATCTCTGCATGATCACCGGTGCCGGCTGGCCCTTCCACCTGGGCGGGATCACCCCGTACCTGGACCGTGAGGGCGTCTCGGAGCGGGTGAACGGCAAGACCTTCCTCGCCCCCGGCGTGGCCTCGGTGCCCGCGTAAGGCGGAGCCCGTACACGAAAGGAGCCCCGGTGACCGAGCGGTCACCGGGGCTCCTTTCGTGTGTACGGACGTCATCAGGCCTGTAGCCGTGTACGGACGCCTCAGTGGACGTCTCAGTGCTTGAGGCGGTAGACCACGGTGTCGGCGAAGACGCCGACCATCTCGTAGTGGGTGTCCAGCAGGTTCTCGATCCGGGGGACCATGACGGGCTGGTACGGGGCGATGCCGGAGTCGTCGACCACGACCTCGGGCAGGCCGTTGGCCAGCTCCTTGTCGAAGGTCTGCCAGGCGTTGGCGACGCTGAACTGCTCGCCGACGTTCTGGTTGCCGTCCTTGCCGCCGCTGTAGTTGGTGAGGAAGCCGGCGGTCAGGTAGCGGGTGGCGGGCTTGCGGTCGGCAAGCCAGTACAGCTCGGGGTGCATGCCCCAGACCAGCACGGTGTCCTTGGGGGTGGTCTGGGCGGCGACGGCGGTGGCGACCTCGGTGGTGCGGTTGAGCCGCTCCCCCGGCCAGGCCAGCGCCAGGCCCCAGAACACCGTGGCGGCGGCCGTGGTGTACACCAGGACGGGCTTCCAGCGGATCGCCGAGGTGGCGACCGCCCCGGTGCCCAGCAGCACCAGCGGCGGCATCAGCTGGAGGTAGTAGTGGCCGAAGAAGTGGAAGCCCACGCTGACCGCGACGACCGACGAGAGCAGCCAGACCCACAGGTCGGTGGTCGAGCCGTGCTCCTCGCCGGCCACCGGCAGCGGGCGGTGGCGGTACTTGAGCCAGAGCCGGCGCCCGACCGGGAGCAGGAAGCCCAGGCCGGCCACGCCCAGGATGGCCGAGTTGCCGAGCGCCCGGCCGAGCATCTGGAGCCAGGCACCGCCGAAGGAGGCGTAGTCGCCGCTGCCGGTGACCACCCAGAAGAGGAAGCCCTTGGGCTTGGTGAGGATCACCGCGACCAGCGCTATCGGCAGGATGAAGCCGAACCCGATCTTGAACAGTGCGGGCGGCCAGCGCACCCCGCGCCGGCGGGCGTCCTGGAACAGCATCCAGAGCACCGGCAACAGCACCGCGCCGCCGGTCTGCTTGGTCAGTGAGCACAGGGCGACCGCGATGCCCGCGGCCAGCCAGCGGCGACGTTCGGCGTACCGGAAGGCGGCCACCATGGCGGGCAGCATGAAGACCTCGAAGGTCGCCGCCTGGGTGTCCTCCGGGGAGAGCCCGATGGAGACCAGCAGGTAGAGCAGTCCGGCCCCGGCCCCGGCCCGGTTGCCCCAGCGGCCGCGGGCGATCGAGGCCAGCAGGATCGCCGTGACCAGGTGGGCCACCACCGCCAGGGTGCGCAGCGGCCAGAGCGAGGCGGAGCCGAAGACCGCGAAGCAGGCCTGGTAGAGCCAGGGCAGCAGCGGCGGCTTGCGGTCCACGACGGTGTCGTACAGCACCCCGCCGTCCGCCAGCATCCGGGCCTGGGTGGCCAGGAAGCCCTCGTCCGGGCTCCAGACGGGCCGGGCGAAGGAGGGGATGTGGGTGAGCAGCGCGACCAGCGCGAGCACCGGCACCAGCCTGGTCCAGTACCGCCCTCCTTGCCCGCCCTCGGGCAGGAGGGGCCCAGTTCGCACAACGGTGCGGACACGCTCGGGCAGGCGCTGGGCCAGTCCGGTGAGGCGGAGGCGGGTGGGGGTCGGCACGGTGGACAACCTACCGGGCGGGATCGGCGCCGGTGGCGCCGGTCCCGCCTTTCAGTGCGATTGTCAGCTTGTTTCGTGACGAACTGTTACGAAGTTACGACGAACAGTCGCCTGCGGAACGGGTGGCCGGTCCGACACGAACGAGACGTCGGCCCCTTCGTGAGGCCTTTTCGTCAGGCCCTGACCGGCGCCGCGTCCAGTTTGGCGACCAGCGCGGTCACCTTCCGTGCGATGTCCTGGGCGTTCAGGCCGATCTCGGCCAGGATCTCGGCCCGGCTGGCGTGGTCCAGGAACTCCTGCGGGATGCCGAAGTCGCGCACCGGCAGGTCCACGTCCGCGTCCCGCAGCGCCTGCGCCACGGCCGCGCCGACACCGCCCACCCGGCCGTTGTCCTCGATCGTGACGACCACCCGGTGCTCGGCGGCCAGGCCCGGCAGGGCCCGGTCCACCGGCTTGACCCAGCGCGGGTCCACCACGGTGGCGGTGATGCCCTGGGCGGCCAGCAGGTCGGCGACCTCCAGGCTGGTGGGGGCCATCGCGCCGACCGAGACGATCAGCACGTCGGCGCGGTGGGCGCCGGAGGGCTCCTCGGCGGCGCGCAGCACGTCCATGCCGCCGATCCGGCCGACCGCGGCGACGGCCGGGCCGACCGTGCCCTTGGAGTAGCGGACCACGGTCGGGGCGTCCTTGACCTCGACGGCCTCACGGAGCTGGGCCCGGACCTGGTCGGCGTCGCGCGGGGCGGCGAGCCGCAGACCCGGGATGACCTGGAGGATCGACATGTCCCACATGCCGTTGTGCGAGGCGCCGTCCGTCCCGGTGACACCGGCCCGGTCCAGAACGAAGGTGACGCCCAGCTTGTGCAGGGCGACGTCCATCAGAACCTGGTCGAAGGCCCGGTTGAGGAAGGTCGCGTAGACCGCGAACACCGGGTGCAGCCCGTTGGTGGCCATGCCGGCGGCCGCGGTGACGGCGTGCTGCTCGGCGATGCCGACGTCGAAGGTGCGGTCCGGGAAGGCCTTGGCGAAGGGAGCGAGGCCCACCGGGTGGAGCATGGCCGCCGTGATGCCGACGATGTCCTCGCGCTCGTGGCCGAGCGCGACCATCTCCTCGCCGAAGACGGACGTCCAGTCCTTGCCCGCGCTCTTGATCGGCAGGCCGGTCTCCGGGTGGATCACGCCGACCGCGTGGAAGCGGTCCTCGTCGTTGTTCTCGGCGGCGTGGTAGCCACGGCCCTTCTCGGTGAGGCAGTGCACGATCACCGGGCCGCCGAAACCGCGCGCCTTGGTCAGCGCGGACTCCAGGGCGGTCAGGTCGTGGCCGTCGATCGGGCCGATGTACTTGAGGCCGAGGTCCTCGAACATGCCCTGCGGGGCGATGAAGTCCTTGAGGCCCTTCTTGGCGCCGTGCAGCGTCTCGAACAGCTGCTGGCCGACCACCGGGGTGCGCTGGAGCGCGTCCTTGCCCCAGGACAGGAAGCGCTCGTAGCCCTGGGTGGTGCGCAGGGTGGCGAGGTGGTTGGCCAGGCCGCCGATGGTCGGCGAGTACGAGCGCTCGTTGTCGTTGACGACGATGACGACCGGCAGGTCCTTGGCATCGGCGATGTTGTTGAGCGCCTCCCAGGCCATGCCGCCGGTGAGCGCGCCGTCACCGATGACGGCGACGACCGGGTCCGCCTTGCCCTGGATCTTGTTGGCCTTGGCCAGGCCGTCGGCGTACGAGAGGACGGTGGAGGCGTGCGAGTTCTCGATCACGTCGTGCTCGGACTCGGCGCGCGAGGGGTAGCCGGACAGGCCGCCGCTCATCTTCAGGCGGGAGAAGTCCTGGCGGCCGGTGAGCAGCTTGTGGACGTAGCTCTGGTGACCGGTGTCGAAGAGGATCCGGTCGCGCGGCGAGTCGAAGACCCGGTGCAGCGCGATGGTCAGCTCCACCACGCCGAGGTTGGGGCCGAGGTGGCCGCCCGTCTTGGAGACCTCGGTCACCAGGAAGGTCCGGATCTCCTGGGCCAGTGCGGCCAGCTGTCCGGGCGTGAGCCGGTCGAGATCGCGCGGTCCCCGAATGCGGGTCAGCAGGGCCACCCGTTCCTCCTCGTTCAGTCTTCGCGGACCACGGACGGTCCGACGGACGTCGCTGCCCGGCCCGGCGGCAGGCCGACGGTCCCGGCCGGTGGCGACCGGTCGAGTCTAATGTCCGCCTGCCGGACACCGGGCGGCGCGCCCGGTTCCACTGTTCGGTTGCCGCCGTTCCGGGAGGTCGGGCGGGGTAGGCGGGTCACGCCAGGTTGACGCACGGGCGTTCGGGCATGCTTATGCGGTCAGGGCCGACCATTCGGAGTCGACTGTCCGGGATCGGCTATTCGAAGTCAATCATGTGGAGTTGACCGTTCGGGGCCGACCCGGACGACGCCGCTGCCGCCCGAAGGCGTCACGCGCGGCCCAGCGCGCCGGACTCCCCCATCTCGCTCATCACCAGGGCCAGCGCGCCGAGCACCTCGGCCCGGCCGCCGAGGGTGCCGGGGACGACCGAGAGCTGACGGGCGGCGCTCGGGATCGCGTAGCGGGCCACCGAGTCCCGGATCGGCGCGAGCACCAGCTCACCGGCCTCGGCGAGGTCGCCGCCGAGGATCACCCGGCGGGGGTTGAGCAGGTTGCACAGGGTGGCGACCCCGGTGCCGATCTGCCGGCCCGCGTCGGCGATCACCCGGCGGCAGCCGAGGTCGCCCTGCTGCGCCAGCTCGACCACCCGGGGCAGGCTGAGGTCCGGGCCGAGGGTGGAGACCAGCAGCGAGAGCAGGTAGCGGGAGCCGACGAAGGTCTCCAGGCAGCCGCGGTTGCCGCAGCGGCAGACCGGCCCGGCCTCGTCCAGGGTGATGTGCCCGATCTCACCGGCGGTGCCGCCCGGCCCGCGGTAGATCTGGCCGTTGACCACCAGCCCGGCGCCGACGCCGCTGGCGACCTTGATGTAGGCGAGGTCGCTCAGCCCGCGGCCGGCGCCCCAGACCAGCTCGCCGAGCGCGCCCAGGTTGGCGTCGTTGTCCACGTGCACCGGCATGCCGAGCCGCTCGCCCAGCTCCCGGCCCGGGGCGATGCCCGTCCAGCCGGGGAGGATCGCGGTGGAACCGAGCGCGCCGGTCTCGACGTCGATCGGGCCGGGCACGCCGAGGCCGACGCCGATCACCTTGTCGGGGCGGAACCCGGCCTGCGCCAGCAGCCGCTCGACCATCGCCTCGGCGCGGTCGAAGCCCTGCTGGGCGGAGACGTCGACGTCGATCGGGGCGCTCTCCTCGGCCAGCACCCGGTGGGCCAGGTTGCCCACCGCGACGCGCAGGTGGGTGTGGCCGAAGTCGATGCCGACGACGATGCCGGCGTCCCCGCTGAGCGAGACGCTGCGGGCGCGGCGGCCGCCGGAGGAGGTGTCGGCGACCACGACGGTGCCGCTCTCCTTCAACTCCCGCACGATGTTGGACACGGTGGCCGCGGACAGTCCGGTGCCGCGGGCGATCTCGGCCTGGGTCAGCGAGCCGGCCATCCGCACCGCGCGGAGCACCCGTTCCAGGTTCGCCCGGTGCAGCGACGACTGCGAGCCCGGTGTGTCCGTCGACATGATCCACCCTCCCAGGGCGGGGACCCCTCCGCCGGGCGTCCCCTTCAACTCCTGAAGGGTACGGCCCGGGCGCCCGGGCGGGGATCCCGGCCGGGGCGGACGGGCGCACCCGGGGGCGCGGACGGCGGCCGACCGGCGCGGACCACGGCGCGTGGGCCGCCGGGCGCCCGGTGTGGGGGCGCAGTGATCGGGAGGTGGAGGTGTTGCACGGCCCGGGCCCGCAGGGAGGGGGACCAGCGGTCCTGGCCGCGGCCGAAAACCACACACCACTACCATGGTGCCCAATTCTCACCCGTCCCATCGGAGCCGTGGACGGCACCGGCAGGGGGACGCTTCCATACATGACGGGGAATCAGATGGCAGGGGATCACCCTACGCCGGGGGCGGGCGAAACGCCCGGCAGCGGTCCGCAGGACAACCGGGGCGTCTCGTTCGGGCGCCCGCCAGGCGGCGGTGTGGATCCGGCCGCCGTCGCGGACCAGATGACGCAGCTCGACGGCGCGGCCGTCCCGGGCCCGGCCGCGCCCGCCGGCCCGCCGCCCGCCCAGCCGCCGGCACCGCCCGCACAGCCACCTGCGCAGCCGCCCGTCGGCAGCCCGGAGTACACGGCCTACGCGCCGACCGCGACCGGGTTCCCCACCCAGGCCCCGCCGCCGCCCGGCGGCGCACCGGTCGGCCCGTACGACCCGGTCCCCAGCGCTCCGTACGGCGCCCCGGACGCCGGGCAGGCCTACAACGCCGGCGGCTACAACTACGCGCAGCAGCCCGGGTACAGCTACCCCGGCGCGCCCGTCGCTCCCGTCGCGCCCAAGCAGCGCAACCCCGTGATGCTGTGGGGCGGGATCATCGGCGGTGTGCTGGCGATCTCGATCGTGGTCGCCCTGGTCGTCCTGCTCAAGGGCCCCGGCCCGGAGCCCGATCCGGCCCCCGGCCCGATCAGCACCGGCACCACCGACGACGGCGGGACCAGCAACGGCCCCACCCCCGGCCCCGGTCCCAAGGGCGGCACCTTCACCGTCGCCTGGAGCGTCCCCAAACCGGCCAACGCGGACAGCGCGAACCAGCTGCTCGGCGCCTGGGGCACCGACAAGCTCGCCGTACGCGTCGACAGCTCGGGCATCAGGGGCTACAACCTGGCCGACGGCAAGGAGGCCTGGACCATCCCCGTCCCGGCCGGCAGCAAGGAGATGTGCACCGCCTCGTACGGCGCCAACTCCAAGGGCGTCGCCGCCGTCTCCTTCAACACCGGTGACAGCGACTGCTCCACCGTCGGCGCCGTCGACCTGGCCCAGGGCAAGCTGCTCTGGACCGTCAAGGTCTCGGCCGACCGGATGTCCTCGCCGACCCTCAGCGTCACCGAGAACGTGGTCGCCATCGGCGGCAACACGGTCGGCGCCCTGAACATCGCCAACGGCCAGCCGGCCTGGCAGTACCAGCCGCGCGACAAGGACTGCATCCTGCGCGGCAAGGCGGCCGGCGTCCAGATCGCGGTCAGCGACCGCTGCTACGGCACCAGCGGCCCGAAGTCCCAGCTGGTCATCGTCAACGCCGAGACCGGCAAGCCGGCCAGCACCCCGGTCACCCTCACCGGCAGCATCGAGCAGGTCGACTCGGTCGTCCAGGACAAGCCGCTGGTGCTGCTGATGTCCAACGGCCCGCAGGGCGACTACATCCTGCCGTTCGACAAGGACAACAAGCCGGGCAACCAGATGTCCGTCAAGGAGCCCGGTTCGGACAGCCTGCGGCTCTCCGGCCAGGACGAGGCCCTCACCCGCAACGTCGTCAGCGGCACCACGCTGTACGTCCAGGTCAGCGGCAGCAAGTCGGGCATCAACGCCTACGACCTGAACACCGGCAAGCGGCTCTGGTCGGCCAACTCCGGCTCGGCCGGCAACGACATGCGCCTGGTGGCCGGGACCGACAAGGACGGCAAGGTCCGCGCGATCGTCGACCAGGGCTACAACAAGCCCGCCCGGCTGGTGACGCTCTCGCCGACCGACGGCTCGATGACCGACCTCGGCACCATGACCATGCCGACCAGCATGAGCATCGGCAGCAGCAGCTCCGAGTACCTGATCGCGGACGACGGCGCCGTCTACGCGTTCCGCCGCTACAGCGCCAGCGACGGTCCGCTGACCAAGTGGAAGAAGTGACCCCGGGGTGACACCGGGGCCGACGCCGGGGGCGTGACCCTCGTCGCGAGCCGCACGGGCGGGGCGGGTACGGGCTGATCGCCCGGGCCCGCCCCGCCCGTGATTATTCGGCCGCCCCGTCCGTTGGACGTGCGAGGATTCGGACCATCAGTCTGACAAAGGAGTGCAGCGAGTGCCCGGCACAAACCTGACCCGTGAGGAGGCCCGCACCCGGGCCGACCTCCTCCACGTGGACGCGTACGACATCGAGCTCGACCTCGGTTCGGCCCGCGAGGGCGGTACCTTCCGGTCCACCACCGTGGTCCGGTTCACCGCCACCACCCCCGGCGCGGAGACCTTCATCGACCTCGTCGCCCCGAGCGTCGAGGAGATCACCCTCAACGGCGTGCGGCTCGACCCGGCGAGCTTCGTCGACAGCCGCATCCCGCTGCCGGGCCTGGCGGCCGAGAACGAGCTGCGGGTCGTCGCGAACTGCGCGTACACCAACACCGGTGAGGGCCTGCACCGGTTCGTCGACCCGGTCGACGGCGAGACCTACCTGTACACCCAGTTCGAGGTGCCGGACGCCCGCCGGGTCTTCGCCACCTTCGAACAGCCCGACCTGAAGGCCGCGTTCGCGTTCACCGTGACCGCGCCGAAGGGCTGGGTCGTGGTCTCCAACTCGCCGACCCCCGAGCCGGTCGGCGACGGAGACACCCAGGTCTGGACGTTCGAGCCCACCGGCCGGATCTCCAGCTACATCACCGCGCTCGTCGCCGGCCCGTACGTCGGGGTCTTCGACACCTACGAGAACGGCGAGCAGAAGGTGCCGCTGGGCGTCTACTGCCGGCCCTCGCTGCGCGAGTTCCTGGACCCGGAGGCCGTCTTCGAGGTCACCAAGCAGGGCTTCGACTACTTCCAGGAGAAGTTCGACTTCCCGTACCCGTTCGCCAAGTACGACCAGCTCTTCGTCCCGGAGTTCAACGCCGGCGCGATGGAGAACGCGGGCGCCGTCACCCTGCGCGACCAGTACGTGTTCCGCTCCAAGGTCACCGACGCCGCGTACGAGGCCCGTGCCGCGACGATCCTGCACGAGCTCGCCCACATGTGGTTCGGCGACCTCGTCACCATGGAGTGGTGGAACGACCTCTGGCTCAACGAGTCCTTCGCGACCTTCGCCGAGGCCGTCTGCCAGGCCGAGGCCCCCGGCTCCAAGTGGCCGCACTCCTGGACCACGTTCGCCAACCAGATGAAGACCTGGGCGTACCGGCAGGACCAGCTGCCGTCCACCCACCCGATCATGGCGGACATCAACGACCTGGAGGACGTCCAGGTCAACTTCGACGGCATCACCTACGCCAAGGGCGCCTCGGTGCTCAAGCAGCTGGTGGCGTACGTCGGCCAGGACGCCTTCTTCCAGGGCGTGCAGGCCTACTTCAAGCGCCACGCCTGGGGCAACACCCGGCTCAGCGACCTGCTCGGCGCCCTGGAGGAGGCCAGCGGCCGCGACCTCAAGGCCTGGTCCAAGGCCTGGCTGGAGACCGCCGGCATCAACGTGCTGCGGCCCGCCGTCACCGTCAACACCGACGGCGAGATCGAGTCCTTCACCGTGCTCCAGGAGGCCCCCGCGCTGCCCGCCGGCGCCAAGGGCGAGGCCGTGCTGCGGCCGCACCGCATCGCGATCGGCCTGTACGAGCTGAACGGCGACGCGCTGGTGCGCACCGACCGGATCGAGCTGGACGTCGACGGCCCGCGCACCGAGGTGCCCGAGCTGGTCGGCCGGCACCGCCCGGCCGTCGTGCTGCTGAACGACGACGACCTCTCGTACGCCAAGATCCGGCTGGACGAGGACTCGATGGCCGTCGTCACCGAGTACCTCGGCGGCTTCACCGACTCGCTGCCGCGCGCGCTGTGCTGGGCCTCCGCCTGGGACATGACCCGCGACGGCGAGCTGGCCGCCCGCGACTACCTGTCGCTGGCGCTGTCCGGCATCGGGCGTGAGAGCGACATCGGCGTGGTGCAGTCCGTGCACCGCCAGGTCAAGCTCGCCCTCGACGCCTACGTCGACCCGGCGTGGCGCGAGGAGGGCCTCGACCGCTGGGCCGCCGCCGCGGAGGAGCACCTGCGCGCCGCCGAGCCCGGCAGCGACCACCAGCTGGCCTGGGCCCGCGCCCTCGCCGCGGTCGCCCGTACGGACGGTCAGCTGGGCCTGCTCGCCGGGCTGCTGGACGGCTCGGTGGAGATCAAGGGCCTCGCGGTGGACACCGAGCTGCGCTGGACCCTGCTCACCCGGCTCGCCGCCACCGGCCGGGCCGACGAGGCCCTCATCGCCGCCGAGCTGGAGCGGGACAACACCGCGGCCGGCCAGGAGCACGCGGCCACCTGCCGCGCCGCCCGGCCGACCGCCGAGGCCAAGGCGGAGGCCTGGGCGTCGGTGGTGGAGTCCGACAAGCTGACGAACTATGTGCAGGAAGCGGTCATCGCCGGCTTCCAGCAGTCCGACCAGCGCGAGCTGCTCGCGCCGTACGCGGCGAAGTACTTCGCGGCGGTGAAGGGCGTCTGGGAGACCCGCAGCCACGAGATCTCGCAGCAGATCATCGTCGGGCTGTACCCGGCCCTGCAGGTGACGCAGGAGACGCTGGACACGACCGACGCGTGGCTGGCCTCGGCCGAGCCGGCGCCGGCGCTGCGGCGCCAGGTCGTCGAGGCGCGGGCGGGCGTCGAGCGCGCGCTCAAGGCCCAGGCGGCCGACCGTGCGGCGGGCGCCCGCTGACGGTGCGCGAACACCCCGAAGGGGCGCCGGACGGGATCGTCC
>NZ_JBHVFE010000199.1:0-15236 GCF_042801945.1 Kitasatospora sp. NPDC057542 | reverse complement strand
CGTACGAGGGGGTCTCAGGCAGGCTCGGGCGGCCACGGGCCGTGCGCGGCCACCTGGGCGCGCAGCCCGCGCAGCGCCCGGGCGGAGGCGATCCCCACCGCACCGGCGACCAGGCCGTCCCGGACGCAGACGGCGGCGAAGCGGTGCTCCTCCAGGCTTCCGTCGACCACGTCGAACCGCTCCGCGCCGCCGGGCCGGCCGAACACCTGCACCCGCAGCCCGTACTGGTCGGTCCACAGGTACGGGACCGGCCGGTAGGCCTGCCGGGCGCCGTCCGGTCCGGCCAGCAGGTTCCGGGCGGCGTGCACGGCCTGCTCGGTGGCGTTGGTGCGCTGTTCGAGGCGCCGGTGGCGGCCGGTGCGCGGGTCGGGCCAGGCGGCGGCGTCCCCGGCCGCCCAGACACCGGGGCCGGCGGCGCAGTAGGCGTCGCAGACCACGCCGTCGTCCAGCGGGACGCCGCTGCCGGCCAGCCACTCGGTGGCGGGCTCGGACCCGACGGCCATCAGCACGGCGTCGGCCGCCAGTTCGGAGCCGTCGGCCAGCCGGACGCCGGCGGTCCGGCCGCGCCGTTCGAGCAGCCCCGTGGCCAGGCCCCGGTGGAGCCGCACCCCGTGTTCGCGGTGCAGGCCGGCCAGCAACGCGGCCGTTTCGGTGCCCAGGACGGCGGCCAGCGGCGTGGCGGTGGAGGTCAGCCAGGTCACCTCGGCGCCGAGCCCGACGGCGGTGGCCGCCGCCTCGGCGCCGAGCAGTCCGCCGCCGACCACCAACAGCCTTAAGCCCGACCGTAGTTCATCGCGCAGGGCGAGGGCGTCGGCGAGGGTGCGCAGCACGTGTGCCCCGGGCCGCGGCGTCTCGGCGCCGGGGAGCCGGCGCGGGCGGACTCCGGTGGCCACGATGACGGCCTCGCAGCGCACCCGCCGACCGTCGGAGAGGTGGACGGTCCGCTCCCGGCGGTCGAGCCGCCCGGCCCGGACTCCCAGGCGAAGGTCGAGCCGGAGCTCGTCCAGCGCCTCGGGGCCGCGCAGGGCCAGGCGGTCGGCCTGCCACTCGCCGCCGAGCAGCTGCTTGGACAGCGGCGGCCGGTCGTACGGCGGATCCGGCTCGGCCCCGATCAGGGTGAGGCGGCCGTCGTAGCCGGACCGGCGCAGTGCCTCGGCGGCGTGCAGCCCGGCCGCGCCGGCGCCGACCACGGCCACGTCCCGCAGTGCGGTCACACCTGGTCCAGGCGGATCGCCGCGGCCGGGCAGACCGCGGCGGCGTCCTGGACGGCCCGGTGGAGCTCGGCGGGCGGTTCGGCGTCGAGCAGGACGACGATGCCGTCCTCGTCGCGCTGGTCGAACACGTCGGGGGCGGCGAGCACACAGTGCCCGGCGCCGCAGCACTTCTCCTGGTCGATCCGGACGAGCATGGTCTTCCTTTCGGAACACGTGCCCCGGCGGCCGTGAACTTCGGCACAGGGCAGGCGGACGGGTACGGTCGTGGCGGCTCGCGGTGGAGCCGGGTCACCAGGCGATCGGCAGCTCGTGGACGCCGTAGACGAGCATCTCGCCGCGGAAGCGGATCTCCTCGAACGGTACGGCCAGGCGCAGTTCGGGCAGCCGCCGCAGGATGCTGGTCAGCGCGATCTGCAGTTCCAGCCGGGCCAGCGGCTGCCCCAGGCACTGGTGGCTGCCGAAGCCGAAGGCCAGGTGCCGGCGCGCGTCGCGGGTCAGGTCGAGCTCGTCGCCGTCCGGGAACTCCTGCTCGTCCCGGTTGGCGGTGTTGACCATGCAGATGACGCCCTCGCCCGCCCGGATGCGGACGCCGCCCAGGTCGACGTCCTCGGTGGCCACCCGGGTGAGGCCGGAGTGCACGATGCTCAGGTAGCGCAGCAGCTCCTCGACCGCGCCGGGCACGGACTCGGGGTGCTTGCGCAGGTGGTCGAGCTGGTCGGGGTTGCGCAGCAGCGCGAGCACGGAGAGCGCGGTCATGTTCGCCGTGGTCTCGTGTCCGGCCACCAGCAGCAGCCGGCCCATCGCCCCGATCTCCTCGGTGCTCAGCTCGCCGCGCTCCACCAGACGGCTGAGGATGCCGTCGTCGGGGTGGGTGCGCTTGGCCTCGGTGAGCTCGACCAGGTAGTCGACCAGCTTGGCCTGGGCGGCGGTGACCTCCTCGGCGGTGGAGGCGCGGCGCAGCAGGACGCGGCTGCACTCCTGGAAGAAGTCGTGGTCCTGGTAGGGGACGCCGAGCAGCAGGCAGATGACCAGGGACGGCAGCGGCAGGGCGAACTCGCGGACCAGGTCGGCGCTGGAGCGTCCTTCGGTCATCCGGTCCAGCAGGTCGTCGGCGATCCGCTGGACCTCGGGGCGCAGCGCCTCGACCTTCCTGATCATGAACTCGCCGGTGAGCATCCGGCGGAAGCGGGCGTGCTCGGGGTCGTCCATCCGGATGAAGGTGGGCTGACCGGCGTTCAGCTGCCGGGCGCCCGCGCTGATGAACGGGAAGCCGGGCCGGGTGGAGTCGGAGCTGAAGCGGGCGTCGGAGAGGACCGCCTTGATGTCCTCGTGCCGGGTGACCAGCCAGCTGGTGGAGCCGTCCCACAGGGAGACACGGCTGACCGGCTCCTCCTGCCGGGCCTGCCCGTAGGCGGGCGGCGGGGCGAACGGGCAGGTGCCGCGGGCGGCGGGGTGGGCGAAGCGCGGGGTCTTCTCGGCGGTGGCCATCAGTGAATCCCCTTCTCGGAGTTGAAGCAGGCCTATTTACGTGCCCAAAGCAACTAACTGACCGTCACGCTAGCTCGCGTTCCGTGGTGACAGAAGGGGCGGATCGGGTGACAGTCGAATCTGTCCGAAATCCGGTCACGGCTTCCCGCCCCGGCCGCCGTCCGCACCGGATCGCTACAGTTCCCCCATGTCGGACGACGAAGACGCCGAAGACGGTCGGACCACCGCCTGCGAGCTGGACGGTCTGGAGGCCGTACTGGCCACGCTGGCCTACCTGCTGACGCGCTCACAGGAGCACGAACGCCGCACCGCCCGGGCCGGCATCACCGCCGCACGCTCGGACGTCTACCTCCTGCGCGCGCTCGCCGAGGGCGCGGGGGCCAGCCGGGTGAGCGACCTGGCCGACCGGCTGATGGTCAAGCCCTCCCACGTCACCCGGCAGATCGACCGCCTCCAGGGCCAGCGGCTGGTGGAACGCAGCCAGGACGCGCTGGACCGGCGGGCCCGCCAGGTGGCCATCACCGCCGACGGGCGGGAGCTGCTCGACCGCCTGAAACAGGCCAACATCGCCGGACTCGCGAGTGCGCTGGACGGCGTCCCCGAGCCGGACGTCACCGCCACCGTCAGCGTGCTGAGCCACCTGATCGACCGGTACGTGCACCGGGTACGCACCACCATGCTGTCCGAGGACGACCCGCTCCCGCACCGGTCGGACGGTGCCGACGGTGCCGCGAGGGCGAAGGCCCGGCTCAACACTGCCGCACACGACGGCGGTTGAGCCCCGGGAGCACCCGGGTACGTCCCCCGGCATGTCGGACGAGAAGAACCACGCCGTGGCCGGGGCGATCCTCCCGCTGGTCGGTGGCGCCGCCAACATCCGCTCGGTCGCCCACTGCATGACCCGGCTGCGGCTGGGCCTGGCGGACCGCTCCCTGGTCGACACCGAGGCGCTCCGGGCGCTACCGGCGGTCCTGGGCACGGTCGAGGACGACACCTACCAGATCGTGCTCGGGCCCGCTGCCGTCGCCGGGGTCACCGCGCAGCTGCGCCGCCTCCTGGAATCCCCCGGCGCACCGGCCGCAGCGGCGGGGGAGGACGGGGCGGACGGACGGGAAGGGGCGGGCGGTCGGGCCGAA
This sequence comes from Kitasatospora sp. NPDC057542, assembly GCF_042801945.1. Lineage (NCBI taxonomy): Bacteria > Bacillati > Actinomycetota > Actinomycetes > Kitasatosporales > Streptomycetaceae > Kitasatospora > Kitasatospora sp. NPDC057542. Next base: position 11,398 of record NZ_JBHVFE010000199.1, on the reverse strand, counting down.
CCGCAGGCCGCCCCCACCGCCGGGGACCTCGCCGAGCGCGGCGACCGCATCCGGGCACAGGCCCGGGCGCGCAACGCGACCCCGGTGAAACTGGCACTGCGCCGGATCGCCGACATCTTCGTCCCGCTGATCCCCGCGCTGATCGGGTGCGGCATCGTCGCCGGCCTCTCCGGGGCCCTCGCCAACCTCGGCTGGGCCCCGGCCCTGGTCACCGCCCTGGGCCCGGTCTCCTCCGGGTTCATGTCCCTGATCGCCGTCTTCGTCGGCTACAACACGGCGAAGGAGTTCGGCGGCACACCCGTGCTCGGCGGGGCCGTGGCCAGTGTGATCGTCTATGCGGGGGTCGCCAAGGTGGAGGCGTTCGGCCACCACCTCACCCCGGGGCAGGGCGGTGTGGTCGGCGCGCTCCTCGCCGCGTTGCTGGCGGTCCACCTGGAGCGCTGGACCCGTCGGCTGCTGCCCGCCGCCCTGGACGTCCTGGTCACCCCCACGGTCACCGTCCTGCTCGGCGGGCTGGCCGCGCTGTTCGGCCTGATGTTCGTCGCCGGGGAGATCTCCACCGCCATCGGCCACGCCGCCACCTGGCTGCTCGCCCACGGCGGCCTGTTCGCCGGACTCGTGCTCGGCGGGCTCTTCCTGCCGCTGGTGATGCTCGGCCTGCACCAGGCGCTCATCCCGATCCACACCACCCTGATCCAGCAGCAGGGTTCCACCGTGCTGCTGCCGATCCTCGCCATGGCCGGCGCCGGGCAGGTCGGCTGCGCCGTGGCCGTCTACCTGAGGCTGCGCCACAACGCCTCCATCCGGGCCACCATCAGGTCCGCGCTCCCGGCCGGCCTGCTCGGTGTCGGCGAGCCGCTGGTCTACGGCGTCACCCTGCCGCTGGGGCGCCCCTTCGTCACCGCCTGCATCGGCGGCGCCGCCGGCGGTGCTTTCGTCGGAGTGGCCGGCCAGCTCGGCAGCGCCGTGGGCTCCACCGCCATCGGCCCCTCCGGCTGGGCCCTCTTCCCGCTCCTGGCCGGCCCACAGGGACTCCTCGCGAGCGCCGCCGTCTACGGTGGCGGGCTGCTGACCGGTTACCTCGCGGGTTTCCTGGCCACCTACTTCTTCGGCTTCACCCGCGAGACCCTCGCCGAGTACAACGCTCCCGCCGCCTCGGCCGGGAGCTCGGGGTAGCCGCGGGCCGCCGACAACGACGCGCTCGGCGCCGGCCCGCGGTCCGGGCCGGTCAGGTCGCCAGGAAGCGCTCCCGGTGCACCTGCTCGGGCGGCACCCCGCCCAGCGCGGCGGTGTGCAGGACGGCGTCGACCATGGGCGGCGGCCCGCAGACGTACAGGTCCGGTGCGGCGTCGCCGAGTTCGGGCAGGGCGGCGGCCAGCAGGTCCGCCGGGGTGCCGGTCGGCCCGGACCAGCCGGGGCCGGGTCTCCAGACGCAGACCTCGTACCGGAAGCCCGGCAACTCGGCGGCCGAAGCGGCGAGTTCGTCCAGTCCGAAGACGTCCTTCGGCTCGTTGACGCCGAGGAACAGCCGGGCGGGCTGCGGATCCTGCCACTCGGCCATCCGGCGGACCATCGCCAGCAGCGGGGCCAGGCCGGTGCCGCCGGCCACGAACAAGCGCGGGCGCAGGCCGGTCTCGTGCAGGCCGAAGGCGCCCTGCGGGCCGTGCACGGTGAGCCGGTCGCCCGGGCGGGCCCGGCCGGCGAGGTAGGAGGAGAAGTGCCCGCCCTCCCGCAGCCGGACGTAGAACTCCAGCCGGCCCTCCCAGTTGCCGGTGTTGGCGAGGGAGTACGCGCGCTTCGGCTCGCCGCCGGGAGCTCGGAGCTCCATGAACTGGCCCGGGTCGAACTGGCAGTCCGGGTCGTCGAGGCGCACCTCCAGCCGCACGGTGTCCGGCGTCACCGGGTCCACCGCGGTGACGGTGCCCTCGCGCACCGGGATGCCGCCGTACAGGATGCGCGACTGCTCGTACGGCAGCGCGGCCGTCAGCGGCCCGCAGGGGAAGGTGCGGCAGAGCAGCACCTCGCCGCGCTCGCGCTCGCCCGGTGGGAGGGCCTGCTCGCTGTGCGGGCCGAGTTCGTACGGTCCGTCGGTGACCGAGGCGTGGCAGGAGCCGCAGGTGCCCTGGCGGCAGGAGGCCGGCAGGGCGGCGCCGGCCTCCTCCGCGGCCTCCAGGACGCTGCGGCCGGGGGCGCAGGCGAACTCCAGCCGGCCGCCGTCGCTGGTGGTGAGGGCGACCGGGTGCGATCCGGCCGCGTCCACCACGTCGTCCGTGCTCACGACGCCGTCCGTTCGAGCGCGGCGGCCAGGTCGGCCGTCGGGTCGCCGGTCACCCGCAGGTCGAACCGCTTCACGAGCTCGTCGACCAGGGCGGGGGTCAGGAAGCCGGGCAGCGAGGGGCCGAGGTGGATGGTGCGGATGCCCAGTGCGAGCAGGGTGAGCAGCACCGCGACGGCCTTCTGCTCGGTCCAGGACAGCGCCAGGGTGAGCGGCAGGTCGTTGACCTCGCACTCGAAGGCGTCGGCCAGCGCGGTGGCGATCCGGATGGCGGAGTAGGTGTCGTTGCACTGGCCGAGGTCCAGCAGCCGGGGGAGGCCGGCGATCTCGCCGAAGTCGTGCCGGTTGAAGCGGTACTTGGCACAGCCGAGGGTGAGCACCACGCTGTCCCGGGGCGCGCCGAGGGCGAAGTCGGTGTAGTAGTCGCGTCCGGGGGTGGGGCCGTCGCAGCCGCCGATCAGGAAGAAGTGCCGGATGGCACCCTGCCGCACCGCGTCGACCACCTGGTCGGCGACCGCGAGCACGGCGTCCCGGCCGAAGCCGACGGTGACGGCCTCCTCCTCGGCCGCGGTCTCCGGGAACCCCGGCAGGGCCTGGGCGGCCTGGATCAGCGGGCGGAAGTCGTGGTCGGCGAGGTGCCGGACGCCGGGCCAGCCGACCGGTCCGGCCGTGAAGATCCGGCGGCGGTAGCTGACGTGCGGCTCGATGATGCAGTTGGAGGTCATCAGGATCGGGCCGGGGAAGGCCGCGAACTCCTGCTGCTGGTCCTGCCAGGCACCGCCGTAGTTGCCGACCAGGTGCGGGTGGGCCTTGAGCAGCGGGTAGGCGTGGGCGGGGAGCATCTCGCCGTGGGTGTAGACGTTGATGCCCAGGCCCCTGGTCTGCACCAGTACGGCTTCGAGGTCCCGCAGGTCGTGGCCGCTGACCAGGATCGCCTTTCCGGCGACGGGGGTGGTGCGTACGGAGGTGGGCTGCTGGGGGCCGTAGGTGCCGGTGTTGGCGGCGTCGAGCAGTTCGATCGCCGCGAGGTTCAGCCGGCCGAGGCCGACGGCGCGCTCCAGCAGCTCGGCCGCGTCGGTCGGCTCGCCGGCCAGGTAGGCGAAGGCCTCCTCGACGCCGCCGAGGACCTCGGCGCTGCGGCGGCCGAGCACGTCGGCGTGGTGGGCGTAGGCGCAGATGCCCTTGAGCGCGTAGAGGTGGAGCGAGCGGAGCCCGACCACCTCCGGCCCCACCAGGGCGAGCCCGGCGTCCACCCGGACGCCGGACGCCTGGCCCACCAGCGCGGCGGGGTCCGCCGCGGGCGCCCAGGCGGCCGGCCCGGTGAGCGTCTCCGGCTCCTGCCCGGCGGCGCGCGCGGCCCGCTCGTACCGGTCCCGGGCCCGGTTGCGGACGCCCACGGCCAGCTGGATCAGCGCGGCGAAGCGGGTGGGGTTGAAGTTGACGTTGGTGAGCGTGGTGAAGACCGCGTACAGGACGAAGGCCGCCGCCTCGTCGTCCGGGTCGCCGAGCGCCCGCGCCTTCGCGGCGTACTGCGAGATGCCCTTGACCGCGTGGATCAGCAGGTCCTGGAGGTCCGAAGTGGGGGAATCCTTGCCGCAGTTGCCGATCGGACCGGCGCAGCCGGGGGTGGCGCCGGTGCGGTCGGTCTGTTCGCACTGGAAGCAGAACATGCGGGTCCTCCGGGGACTCGTGGTGTCGTTCGGGCGAGGCGGCGGGACGGGCCTCGACGAGTCCAGGATGGGACCGCCGCTGACGGTGCATCAGGGCCGGAGGGCCCCAATCCGGGGCCGGGAGACCCAGCCGGCCCGCGCCCGTTGCGCCCGGTGCCGCCGCCGGGGCCCGTACGCCATCGGCCCCGGCCCGGCCCGGACAGCGCTCCGGACCGCCGGGGCCCTACGATGTCGCCATGAGTGGGAGCCTTCAGGTATCAGGTGCGCACCATGCGCAGGAGCACCGGGACGACGAGCGGCTGGAGGCCGCGGCCGGCATCCTGGCGCTGCTCGCGGACCGCACCCGGCTCGCCCTGCTCCAGCGCCTGAGCGCCGGTGAGGCCGACGTGACCACGCTCACCGAGGCGGCCGGAGCACCCCGGACGTCGGTCAGCCAGCACCTCGGCAAGCTCCGGCTGGCCGGCCTGGTCGCGACCCGCAAGGACGGCCGGCGCGTGGTGTACGCGCTGCGCCACGGGCACCTGCGCCGGCTGGTCGACGAGGCGCTGAGCGTCGCCGACCACCAGATCGGCGGGCTCCCGCCGCACGACTGACCCGACTCCTCCGGCCCGTGCCCTCCGGGGTACGGGCCTGCTTTCTTGTCAACATGTGCACGCATGTGCACATGTTGACCTATCCTGGCCGTGTCGTCCTGCCGCGCCCAGTCGAGCGGGGTCCTCCATGCTGTCCGTGCTGCGCAACCGCACCTTCCTGCACCTGTTCGCCGCCCAGATCGTCGCCCTGGTGGGCACCGGCCTCGCCACGGTGGCGCTCGGCCTCCTCGCGTACGACCTCGCCGGAGCGGACGCCGGATCGGTGCTCGGCACCGCGCTGGCGATCAAGATGCTCGCGTACGTCGGCATCGCCCCGGTGGTCACCGCGCTGGCCCACCGCATCCCGCGGCGGCGCCTGATGGCCGCCTCCGACCTCACCCGGGCCGCCGTTGCCCTCACCCTGCCCTTCGTCACCGAGGTGTGGCAGGTCTACGTCCTGATCTTCGTCCTGCAGTCCGCCTCGGCGGCCTTCACCCCGGCCTTCCAGTCGGTGATCCCCGAGGTGCTGCCCGAGGAGCGCGCCTACACCCGCGCCCTGTCGCTGTCCCGGCTCGCCTACGACACGGAGAGCCTGGTCAGTCCGGTGCTCGCGGCGGCGCTGCTGGCCCTGATCAGCTACCACTGGCTGTTCTGGGGCACCGCCGCCGGGTTCCTCGCCTCCGCCGCCCTGGTGGTCTCCGCGGTCCTGCCCACACCGATCCGGCCGGAGCGGGCGGAGGCTGACGGCGGCGTCCTCGCCAGGTCCGTCCGCGGCACCCGGCTGTTCCTCGCCGTGCCCCGGCTGCGCGCGATGCTCGCCCTGGACCTCGCGGCCGCCGCCGCCAGTGCCATGGTGATCGTCAACACCGTCGTCTACGTCCGCGACCAGCTCGGTCGCCCCGCCGCCGACGTGCCGGTCGCACTCGGCGCCTACGGGGCCGGGTCGATGGCCGTGGCGCTGCTGCTGCCCCGGGTGCTGGACCGGACACCGGACCGGAGCGTCATGCTCCCGGCGGCGTTCGGCATCGTCGGACTCTTCGCCCTGCTCGCCGCGGTCACGGCCGCCGGGGCGGGCGCATGGCGCTGGCCCGTACTGCTCACTGTCTGGACCGCCTTCGGCGCGGTCGGCTCGCTGATCCTCACCCCCACCGGCCGCGTCCTGCGCGACTCGGTGGCCGACGAGGACCTCCCCGCGGTCTTCGCTGCCCAGTTCTCCCTCTCCCACGGCTGCTGGCTGCTCACCTACCCCCTGGCCGGCTGGCTCGGCGCAACCCTGGGCCTCACCGAGGCCTCTGCCGCGCTCGGCGTCGTCACGTCGGCCTCCGCTGTGCTGGCCGCCCGCGCCTGGCGCCGGGTGCCCGCCGAGTCGGCGCCGGTACCGGTGGCGAGCGGGGGGCGGGGCGCCGCCGTTCCCGGCTGACCGGGCGGGCGCCGGTGCGCGGGTGCGGGCCCGCGCACACACTGGAAGACGGAACACCGGCCGACCCCGAGAAGGGGCGAACGTACCGTGGACGAGCACCACCACGCGCACGGGGGACGCGGCTCCTGCCGGTCCCGGCTGCGGCACGACCTCGCCCACCTCGTCACCCCGCACGGCCACGGGGCCATGGACAAGGTCGACAGCGCGATGGAGGCCTCCCGCGCGGGCATACGCACCCTGGGGCAGTCCCTCGTCGTGCTCGGCGTCACCACCGCCCTCCAGGCCGTGATCGTGGTCCTGTCCGGATCGGTCGCCCTGCTCGGCGACACCATCCACAACGCCGCCGACGCGCTCACCGCCGTTCCGCTCGGCCTCGCCCTCCTGCTCGGCCGACGCCCTGCCAACCGCCGCTACACCTACGGGTACGGGCGGGCCGAGGACCTCGCCGGCATCGCCATCGTCCTCACCATCGCCGCCTCCTCCGTGCTCACCGCCTACGAGGCCGTCGACCGCCTGGTGAGCCCCCGCGGAGTCGGCCACCTGTGGGCCGTCGCCCTGGCCGCCCTCGCGGGCTTCGCCGGCAACGAGTGGGTGGCCCGCCTGCGGATCGTCACCGGCCGGCGGATCGGCTCGGCGGCACTGGTCGCCGACGGCCTGCACGCCCGCACCGACGGCTTCACCTCGCTCGCCGTCCTGCTCGGCGCCGGCGGCGTCGCCCTCGGCTGGCAGGCCGCCGACCCGGTCGTCGGCCTGTTCATCACCGCCGCGATCCTGCTCGTGCTCAAGGACGCCGCCCGCGAGGTCTACCGGCGGCTCATGGACGCCGTCGACCCCGCCCAGATCGACGCCGCCGAACGCGCGCTGCGCCACGTCGAGGGCGTGCGCGGAGTCGGGGACGTCCGGATGCGCTGGATCGGCCACAGCCTGCGGGCCGAGGCCGACATCGTCGTCGACCCGCGGCTCACCGTCGTCCAGGCCCACGCCATCGCCGTCGCAGCCGAGCACAGCCTGATCCACGCCGTCCCCAGGCTCACCGCCGCCACCGTGCACACCGACCACAGCGCCGCCCCGGGAGCCGACGACCCGCACGCCGACCTCGCCCACCACCGGCGCGCGGCCCGCTGACCGCCCCGGCGTTCCGGGCCGCCGCGCGCCCGCCGGCCGCCGTGCACGTCCGGCCCTGCTCGAACCCCGGCAGCTCCCCATCGGAACGCGGTCGTCTCGGCGAGGTCCTCGGGATCGCCGGCGCCGCCCAGCGGCACATTCGGGGGGAGGCCGTTCGTGATGTCCGCTGCAGATCTCGGGGCGGGTGCGTCAATCGCCGGGTCCGCCAGAGTGCTCCTGAGGTGCCGGGGAGTGAATCTGAGCTATGCAGGACAAATCGGACGGATAGTCAGAACATCATCAGAACGCACTGCGCTCGCTCGGCATTCCCCTTCCCCGCCATCCCCTCGGCACGTGGGCGCAGGACCGAAAGGACGTTTGATGAAGCGCTGTCCGCCCCCACCTCCTCCCCGGGGACCGCGTCATGACGGATGCTCCGCCCGACGACCACCGGGCCGGGCGGTCAGCCTGGCGGTGGCCTTCGCCGCGGCCGTCGCGTCGCTCACCCTTCCGGCCCAGGCCGCCGCCCACGCCGCCGGTCGCACCACCACGCTCGCCGACCGGCCCGCCGCGGCACACCCGACGGACCGTCAGGGCACCGGGAAGGGAGCCGGGCAGAGCGGCGGGAAGGGCGGACGCCAGGTCCGGCAGCAGCCGGTGACGCTGGAGAAGACCGGCACCGACCTCGCCACCGGCAGCACGACCACCGCCGCGCAGGGCGACACCATCCGCTGGGTGGTCTCCGCCACCAACCCGGACAGCGCACCGGTCTCCACCACCATCACCGACGCGATCCAGGGCGGCCCGGGCAGCACCCCCCAGACCCAGGCCTACGTGCCCGGCTCGCTCCAGGTGCCGCCGGGCTTCGGCAAGCAGTGGTCCACCGACGGGGGCGCCACCTTCTCCACCACCGACCCGGGCGCGGCCACCAATGTCGTCCAGGCGAGCAACCCGAAGCTCTCCGCGCCCGCGACCGGCCAGTTGGTGCAGATCCCGCCGCCGCTCACCCCGGTCAACACCGCCACCGGCGGTGACGGCTTCATCCCCATCCTCTACACCGCCACGATCAACGGCGTCTCCACGCCCGAGGCCTGGAACATCTACCACCACGGGGCGGCGAGCCCGGCCAGTGTGGTCTGTACCGACCTGCTGACCAACGGCCCCTGTCCGACCCCGACCGGCGCGCCCGCCACCTGGCCGCAGCCGCTGAACTCCTCGATTCCCGACGGGACCACAGGGGACCTCGGCAGCACCCGCACCCCGACCTACGTGCAGTCCGGCTCCAAGCTGTACTACGCGGCCGTCAGCCGGACCGTCCCCCGGCTCATCGGCGTCGGCTGCATCGACCTCCAGGCCCAGGCCAGCTGTGGTTTCACCCCCCTCCAGGAGGGCGACGGCACGGTCATCGGCGGTGTGGTCGAGGCGCCGCCCGGCGGGCTGATCTACGCGGTCTCCGGCACCGGGGAGATCCTCTGCTACGACCGCACCACCAACGCGTCCTGCGGCACCTTCAACATCGGTCTGCCCCCCAACGAGGGCCAGGGCACCTTCCCCGGTGACTACGCCGGCACGATGACGGTCATCAACGGCAAGGTCTACGTCACCGACAACCAGCAGGCCCCGAAACCCTCGGTGATGTCCTGCTTCGACCCGTCGACCAACGCCGCCTGCACCGGCTGGTCCACCCCCAAGGTCGTGGTCACCCCCACCAGCAGCGGGCCCGCCCGGGTCGACAACGTCTTCGCGATGCACGACTCCTCGGGCGCGGCCACCGGCGTCTGCACCGTGGTCGGCGGCGTCTACCAGCAGGTCAACCCGGCGATGGGCACCCCCGTCTGCTTCGACTTCGCGGGCAACCCGATCGCGGCGCCCCCCGGCCTCCAGGCCCTGGTCAGCACCAACGTCGGCCCCGGTGAGGCCAACTACCACAACCCGCTGACCATCACCGCGTCCAACGGGCACCTGGAGACCGAGTTCCCGTTCTGGCTCTACCAGGGCAACACGCCGACCCTGAACAGCTCCGAGTTCTGCTACGACTGGACCATCCAGGGCCCGTGCACCCAGTACGGCACCAACGGCGTCGTCAACGGCCCGCCCAACGTGAACGGCGGCTACACCAGCCCGTACGGCTTCGCCTACGACGGCCAGTGCAAGTACAGCCTCGGCGACATCGGGTTCCTGTTCTCCCTCGACCCGATCACCGGCGCCTCGCCCTGCCTCAAGACCAGGGCCCAGAGCACCATCAACCCGGCGGCGTACTACTGCGACGGGGCGACCGGACACGTGAAGTCCTACGGAACCGTCAGCCTCGTCAGCATCGATCCGACGACCGTCAACTTCGACCAGTCCACGGTGACCGTGCTGGCGGCCGACGGCACCACCATCGGCACCTTCCCGTTCAACCCGGCCACCGGGACGGCGGACATCTCCTCGGTCCCGGTCGGTGACGCACCCATCCAGGTGATCGGCAACCTCGTCCTCGTCAACGGGTCGTCGTTCACCCCGCAGAACCAGCCGCTGATGCAGGTGACCTTCGTCGGCGACGCCCCGCAGATCTGCTTCGAGACCAAGGTGGCCACGGACTGCTCCGTCACCTCCGTCTCCGACCAGGCCTCGGCCGTCACCAACGGCGGCGCTCCCGTCACCTCCAACACCGTCACCTTCCGGGTGACCCCGGGCCCGGGGTGCACGCCGAAGCTGACGATCAACAAGGAGGTCTGCACCTCTGGCAACGCTGCCGACTGCGCTGACGGTGGTCCGGGTCCGTGGGCGAAGAGCGCCACGGTGACGTCGGGTGGCACGGCGTACTGGCGGATCACGGTGACCAACACCAGCACGGTTCCGGTCACGGGGATCACCTTGGCGGACAGTGTGTCGCCGTCGTGCGTGACGGCTGCGGGGACGTTCGACCTCGCGGCGGGTGCTTCGCGTCAGGTGTTCTGCAACCTGGCGAACGTCACCCAGCGCACGGTGAATGCGGTGACGGCGTCCTTCCCCGTTCCGGGTGGCCGGCCGATCACCACGCCGCCGTCGGAGGCGACGGTGGATGTGACTCCGCCAGTCGTTCCCTCGCTGAGCATCAACAAGGAGGTCTGCACCTCTGGCAACGCTGCCGACTGCGCTGACGGTGGTCCGGGTCCGTGGGCGAAGAGCGCCACGGTGACGTCGGGTGGCACGGCGTACTGGCGGATCACGGTGACCAACACCAGCACGGTTCCGGTCACGGGGATCACCTTGGCGGACAGTGTGTCGCCGTCGTGCGTGACGGCTGCGGGGACGTTCGACCTCGCGGCGGGTGCTTCGCGTCAGGTGTTCTGCAACCTGGCGAACGTCACCCAGCGCACGGTGAATGCGGTGACGGCGTCCTTCCCCGTTCCGGGTGGCCGGCCGATCACCACGCCCCCGTCCGAGGCCACCGTTGTGGTCAATCGGCCCGGTGTTCCCTCGCTGGACATCAACAAGGAGGTCTGCCAGTCCGACAAGTCCGGCAACTGCGGTCAGGGCGGTTCCGGTCCATGGGGCAAGGAGGTGACGCTGCACAAGGGCGGCGCCTCCGAGGAGCCCTGCGACCCCGACAAGTGCCAGGCGTTCTGGCGGATCACGGTGACCAACACCGGCACGACGGACATCAGCGGGATCACGCTGAACGATCCGCAGGAGGCCGCCTGCGTGGCGGCAGCCGGGACCTTCAAGCTGGCGGCTGGGCAGACCAAGACGTTCTACTGCTCCAGCCTGATCAGTAAGGACACCACCAACACGGTGACCGCGTCCTTCCCCGGCCCGGACGGAAAGCCGATCACCACACCGCCGTCGTCCGCGGTCGCCCGGTGCACGCCGCCGTGCGAGAAGGACAAGTGCCACGAGCACAAGCCCGGCCACGACGCTGGTCACGAGAACGGCAACGGCCATGGGCATGGCGCCGGCAACGGTAACGGTGGCGGTAACAGCCACGGGCCTGGCAACGGCCACGGGCATGGCAACGGTAACGGGCCTGGCAACGGCAACGGGCATAGCGCCGATAGCAGCAACGGGCACGGCAATGGCAACGGGCATAGCTCCGATAGCAGCAACGGCCACGGCAACGGCAGCGGGCCTGGCAACGGCAACAACAGCGGTGACGGGCACCAGCAGCCCGGCCGGCACCCCGATCACAGTGGTGGCGGGCTGCCGGACACCGGATCGACCGTGCTGCCGTACTCCCTGGTCGGTGGTGCCCTGGCGGCGCTCGGTGCTCTGCTGACCCTGTTCGTCAGGGTGCGCCGGCGCAGGATCCACCGGATGAGCGAGTGAGCCCGCTCTGACGGGTTCGGACAGTGAAGGGAAGTGAACAGCGGGTGGCCCGGGAACGGCTTCGTTC
>NZ_JBHVFE010000198.1:0-15251 GCF_042801945.1 Kitasatospora sp. NPDC057542 | reverse complement strand
CCTCGCGACGGGGGTGCGCGAGGTCCCGGGCGGGAGTGCGGGGGTGTCGTCAGGTCGCGTCGGCGGCGAGCCGGGGGTCGGCGGGGGCGGACGGGGTCGGCCGGCCGGGCCAGCGGATCCGGGTGGCGCAGAGCGAGACGACGGCCGCCGAGGCGGCGACGGCGGCCATGCCCCAGAGCAGGCTGGTGGCGCCGGCGATGAAGCCGATCACGGCGGGGCCGGCCAGCAGGCCGGTGGTGCCCATGGCGGCGACCAGCGAGAGGGCGTCGGCGCCCTGCCGGGCGGCGGCGACGTAGACGCACGGGGTCACCGCGGCCACGCCGAGGCCTACGCAGGCGAAACCGAGCAGGGTCGGGACCACGCCGCCGACCGCCAGGGCCAGGGCGAGTCCGAGGCCGGCCAGCAGGCTGCCGGTGCGCACGATCCGGCCGTCGCCGAAGCGGGTGCGCCAGCCGTCCGCGAAGATCCGGGCGCAGACCATCATCACCGACACCACCGCGATGCCCATCGGGGCGAGCCCCGTGCCGGCGTGCACGTAGTCCTTGAGGTAGAGCGCCGACCAGTCGTTCATGGCGCCCTCGGTGACGGTGCCGAACACCATCGCCAGACCCATCCAGAGGGTCGCGACGGTCGGCAGCACGAAGCCGCGGCGCTGCCTCTTCTCCGCTGGTTCGGCGGCTTCGACCGGGAGGTCCGCCGGCAGCGCCGGCCGGGCGACCACGACCAGCACCGCGAGCAGCGCGGCGGCCAGTCCGAAGTGCACCGCCAGGGTGCCGGTGAAGGAGGTGACGCCCGAGGCCAGCAGCGCGGCGAGCAGCGAGCCGGCGCTGAAGGTGGCGTGCAGCCGGGACATCGTGGTCCGCCCGAAGCGGGCCTCCAGCGCGGCGCCCTGGGCGTTCATCGCGACGTTCAGGCAGCCGACCGCGACACCGTCGAGGAACAGCACCAGCAGCGTCACCGGGTAGTCGGGCACCACCGACAGCGCGAGCAGGATCACGCCGAGGGCGAGCGAGGACAGCACCGAGAGCAGGCGGGAGCCGAACCGTCGCATCAGCACCGCGACCAGGGGGAAGGACACCGCCGCGCCGATTCCGCAGGTCATCAGCAGCAGGCCGATCTGGGCCTCGCCCAGGTCGAGCCGGGCCTTGAGCGCGGGCACCCTGGAGACCCAGGTCGCGTACTGGAATCCGAGGACGAAGAACAGTGCGCCGGTGGCCACTTGGGACCGGCGGAAGTCGTCGCTGACGGGGGACATCGGTATCAGCCCACTTCGGCTCTGGGGTGTGGCCCGGGGACAGGGTCGGTGGAGGGCTGCAGCGGCCGGACCGGGACGGTGGAGGGCTGCAGCGGCCGGACCGGGACGGGGTCCAGCGGCATCGCCATGTAGACCGCCCGGGTGCCGTAGCTCTCGGGCAGCCGGATCCCGGGGCGTGCGCGGTAGCCCAGTGGGGTCCACAGCACGTGCGAACCGCGGACGGCGACCAGCGAGGCGGTCCGGTAGCCGGCCGCCCGGGCGGTCTCCTCCAGGTGCCGTAGCATCCGCAGGGACAGGCCCCGGCCGCGCAGGTTCTCGGAGATCACCAGGTCGTGCGCGTGCAGGTTGGTCGGCCGCTCGCCCGCGCCGTCCCCGTCCTCGTTGCGGCCGAGGTCCGGGCAGCGGAACAGCGGGTACGGCAGGGCGAGCAGGTAGCCGCCGAGGCCGCCGGCGTGCTCCAGCACGAAGCAGGTGTCGGGGGAGGCGCGGTGCCGGGACCGCAGGGCCTCCCGGCCCTCGGACAGGCCGCTGGCGGCGTAGGCGCGCTCCTCCAGCGCGACCACGGCGTCCCAGTCCTCCTCCCGGAGCAGCCGGATGCGCAGGCCGGCCGGAGTGCCGGTCCGGAGCTCGGCCGGGCTGTCGACGCGGGTGTCGGTCATGCGGTGCCTCCGTGGTGGCCCCGGCCGTCGCCGCCACCGATGCAGGTGTGCGGCAGCGGCGCGAAGCCGTTGAACCCACGGGTGGCGTAGGCGGTGGCGTACGCGCCGCAGGAGTGGACCCACACCGGGTCGCCGGAGGCGATCGCGTGCGGGACGCGGACCAGGCCGTCGTCCTGCGCGTACGCGTCGTCGCTGTCGCAGGTCGGGCCGGCCACCACGGCGTTGACGAACTGGCCGCCCGGGTGGGTGGGGAACTCCAGCCGGTACTGCAACTGGTCCATCTCGTACAGGCCGTTGAACTTGCCGCAGCTGAGGTAGAGCCAGTCCTCCCGGGTGCCGTCGAGGCGACGGCGGGAGGTGAGCCGGGCGACGTGCGCACGGATCGCACCGTGGTCGGCGACCAGGTGGCGCCCGGGCTCCAGCAGGAACTCCAGCGGCGCGGCGCTGACGGCGCGCAGCCGTTCCATGCCCTCACGGATCACCGCGAACATCTTGTCCAGCGGCGGTTCGAGCGGCCGGCCGCGCCGGTCCAGCACCCCGAGGGCGGGCAGGCCGCCGCCGAGGTTGATCCGGGTCGGGGTGATGCCGCGCCAGTTGAGCGCCTCCAGCACGGCGGCCAGCGAGTCGATCGCCGTCCCCCACGCCTCGGCGGTCATCTGCTGCGAGCCGACGTGCACCGACAGGCCGGACGGCACCAGCCCGGCGGCGCGGGCTTCGCCGAGCACCCGCAGGGCGTCCTCGGGCGAGCAGCCGAACTTGTGGCTCAGGCCCCACAGCGCGCCCTCGCCGGTGGTCGCGATCCGGCAGAACACCCGTGCGCCGGGGGCGTGTTCGGCGATCGCCGCGACGTCCTCCAGGCTGTCGGTGGCGAAGTCCCGCACGCCCAGCCGGTGGGCCTCGGCGATGTTGCGGTCGGACTTGACGGTGTTGCCGTAGTGGATCAGCTCGGGCGGCACACCGGTGCGCAGGGCCTGGGCGATCTCCTGCGGGCCGGCCGCGTCGAAGCCGGAGCCGAGCGCGGCAAGGTGGCCGAGCACCTCGTCCACCGGGCAGGCCTTCATCGCGAACCGGACGGCCACACCCGGCAGTTCGGCGAGAAGTGCGGCGTACTGGCGGCCGATGCCGTCCAGGTCGTAGATGATCCGGTCGTCGGTGGCGGCGGCGAGCGAGGCACGCAGCGCGGTGCGGTCGTGCTCGCCAGGGCGGAGCGCCGCGGGCCCGGGCGCGGCGGTGTGGACCGCGGAGACGGCCGGGATGCGGTGGGTGGGCGGGTGGCCGGTGTGGTGGCCGGCGGCGTGACCGGCACGGTGACGGACGCTGTGTCCGGTGGGCTGGCCGATGGGCTGGCTGGTGGGCTGGCGTATCACGTAGAGCTCCCCGTCCGACTGGCGCGGCAGCCGGTCGGCGGGGTGGCCTTGCTCGCCCGCACCAGCGGGCCCCACGCGTCGATCAGCGCTGCGAAGTCCTCGATGTCCGCCTGCGCCTCGTCGAGCAGGCGCGCCCGCAGGGGCGCCAGATGGTCTGCGAACTCGGCGTACTTCCCGCCCAGCCGCCGGTAGCAGCGGTCGAGTTCGGCGAGCCTGCGGTGGTTCTCCGCGCGGTCCGTCGCGGCGCTGCGACGGGCGGAGTCGGCGATCGCCTCGGGGCGGACGCGGTGCTGCTCGTCCAGCAGAGCGCCGCCGGCGGCCTCCATCTCGGAGTAGACCGGGTAGAGGTAGAGCATGGAGAGCAGGAACTTGGCGTAGCGCAGCTGGTAGGCGGTGAAGCCCGGTCCGGTGCGCCGTTCCGGGGTGTGGTAGTTGACGACGTGGCGGTTGTGGGTGACGCCCGGCAGGGTCGCGTCACGCACCAGGTGGTGCAGGAAGTAGTCACTGCCGATGGTGTCGGTGGCGGGCGGCAGCGGCACTCGTTCGTACACCTCGTGGTCGAGGCCGATGTTGCACATGTCGATGTGCCAGATGCCGGGCAGGTCGAGCACCGCGCGGTCGGCGGTGAACGGCTCGGTGCCGCCGCCGACGAAGGACGCGGCGACGAGTTCTCGCTTCTCCTCCTCGCTCGCGCCGGTGGGCGCCCAGAGCGCGACCACGTCGTGGTAGGCCTCGGGATCGAGCTCCCGGATCTCGCCGATGTCGACGGAGAGTTCGCCGACGAAGGAGGCGCCGACCAGCACGACGGGCTTGTCCGCGTGCAGCGCGTCGAGGGTGTTCCCGGTGACGGCCGCGGCCGCGTCGGCGGCCTTCAGCCCGAGCGTGGCCAGCTCGTGCTCGATCGGGAACACCGGTTCGCCGTCCAGCAGTTGGTAGCGGCTGTCGGAGTCGCGGCGGTGCACCGACTCGCAGCCGAGTGCGGCGGCCAGCAGGAACGCCCGGTTGGTGCAGGCGCCGTAGGAAACGGCATCGGGCAGCATGAGGTCCAGCAGCCTGTCCGGGCCGGCCGCGCCGGAGCGGTCGATCACCTCGCTCAGGAAGGCGCGCTGGGCGTCCTCGTCCACGTGGTGGACGACCACGCCCTCGACGGCCGGCAGGGCAGCGAGGGCCCCGGCGTGCCGGACGCGGGAAGCGGGGTCGGCGGAGTCCAGCACCAGCAGGTGCACGCGGACGCCGAACCGCCGTACGGCGTAGGCGGCTTCGGCACCGATCGCGGTGATGGTGTCCGCGCACTCGCGGTTGGTGGGCAGGGTCAGACAGACGTCGCGCATTCCCGCTCCCCCGTGGCGCCCTGCCGGTCTTCCCCGCACTGCTCGAACGGTTTGCCGCTCCATGACCGCAGGCCGAGCAACTTCTCGCCCAGCTCGGTGAGTTCGGCGGTCCCGTAGCGCTGCGCCTCGGGCCGGTCGGCGTCGCCGACCAGGGTGCGGTTCCAGTCCGGGGTGGCGAGCGTGCGCCAGGACTCCACTCGGGAGCGGCGCAGCTTCCCGGCCTCCTCCAGCGCGGGCATCATCGACAGGTACTGCACCGCGCGCACGCCGTTCTCGGAGGTGTTGCGCTCGACACCGTGGGCGAGCAGGCCGTTCCAGATCAGCAGGTCGCCGGCCTTCAACTCGGGCCGCACGACGGGGAACTCGGCGCGGTCGACATCCGGGCGGATCGGGTCGCGGTCGGCCGGCTGGGCGGCCTGCCACTCGTTGAAGCGGCGGAACAGCTCCGGGCTGCACCGGAAGCCGCCGTGGTCGGGGGCGGTGTCGTCGAGCGCGACGATGCCCTGGACGCGCTGCGGCAGCATGCCCCGGGTGGTGTCGACGTCCCAGTGCAGCTCGATGTCGAAGCCGCGGTCGGTGGGCTCGATCAGCGCACGGTCGCGGTTGCGGACGTTCGGCGGGTTGAGGTTGAGCCGGTCGAGGGTGACCCAGAGCTCCTCGCAGTCCCACACGTCCACGAAGGCGTCGTAGACGCGCTGCGCCTGACGGCTGTCCCAGATGAGCTGGTGGTGGTAGGCCTCGACGAAGCCGTAGATGTGCAGGTGCCGGTCGAGTTCGTCGCGGTACTCGCGCTCGCGGTACCAGTCCTCGGGGCGGTCCGGCGAGAGGCCCTGGAACTCCCAGGCGAAGTCCAGCAGTCGGCGCGCGGCCCCGGCCGGGATGGCCTGCTTCACCACCACGTAACCGTAGGTCTGCCAGAACGCGTAGTCCTCCTCGGAGAGCACCCGCAGCGGATGCCTCTTGCGGATCTCGCGCAGCGCGGTCCGGGCGAGGTAGCTCTCGGTGTCGGCGCTGAAGTAGGGGCGCTCCGATGCGGCCCGGTACAGGTATTCCCCGGGTTCGTCGGGGTGTTCGGCAGGGCTCGGCATGGGCAGTCACTCCGTGGTTCGTAGTCGACGCGGCGCCTGCTCGGGCGCCCGGTGCGGACACGGCGGGTCGACGGCCGGTGGCCGGCCGCAACAGGAATTCGAGCGCGGACCGGAGGGCCGTCCGCACACGGTCCTTCTTGCCTCGCCCCACGGGCGCGGAACAGCGCCACGTCAGGGGGCCAACTCGCCTGCTCGGCAAGGGCTCTCACCCCGCATCAGCCTTTGCCGAACCGCACTCCCCATACGTTGGACTAGACCAACTAATGGTGTCAACCCTTTCCCGCGGGTTACCGATTGGGAAATCAATGCAGCTCACGACGCCCTCTCGGAGTTCGCTCTATGTTTCGGAGACTGACATAAGGACGAGTATGTTTCCGGAATCGACATAACCGCGGGACACTGAACCGTCACCGGTCGGAGACCCGTTGCACCCCGTGACGCCCGGCTCCGGGGGCGCGCCCGGGAGCACGGCACCGGGCCGGGCCCGCCCACCCGCCGTAGCTTGGGACCGTGGCACGACCCCGAGGAACCGTCCGGCTCGCCCCGCCCGGCTGGCTGACCGCGAGCCTGCGGCCCCGGGCTGCGCCGATCCCCTGGGCGGCGGTCGCCCGCGCCTCCGTCGCCCTCGCCGCCCCGCTCGCGGTGGGCACCGCCACCGGGCGGCCCGGCTACGGCGCGCTGGTGTCGATGGGCGCACTGTCCGGGGTCATCGGGGACACCGCCGACGCGTACCGGATGCGGGTGTTCAACATCGCCGTGCCCCAGCTGTTCGGCGCCCTCGGACTGCTGCTCGGCACCCTGGTGTTCGGTGCCGGCTGGACGACCGTCGCCACGGTGACCGTCGTCGCGCTGGTCTCCGGCATGATCTCCTCGATCGGCGCGGTCGCCTCCGTCTCCGGACTGCTCCTGCTGCTCAACGCGGTGGTCGGGGCCGGCCTGCCGCTGCCCTCCCCCTGGTGGCTGCCGCCCGCCCTGCTGCTGCTCGGCGGCCTGGTGGTGCTCGCCCTGACCCTGCTCGCCTGGCCGCTGCGCCTGGGCGTCCCCGAGCGGGCGGTGGTGGCCGGCACCTACCGGGCGGTCGCCGACATGCTGGAGGCCACCTGCACGCCGGAGTACGACGGCCGCCGCCACGAGCTCACCCGGTCGCTCGACCAGTCCTACGACCTGCTGCTCGCCCGCCGGGCCCGCCGACACGGCCGCTCGGCCACCCTGGCGCGGCTGCTCGCCCAGCTCAACGCGGTGATCCCGGTGGTCGAGGCGGCCACCGCGGCGCAGTTGCGCCCGCCCGAGTTCGGCCCGCTGCCCGCCGGCTACCCGGCCGCCGTCCGCGCGCTGGCCACCGCCGTCGAGCAGGGCCGCACCGGCCCGGCCCCGCCGCTCGACCTGCCGGTCCCCGCCGGTCCGTCCACCCGCGCGCTGGTCGAGGCGATCGGGCACGCCAGCACCGTCGCACACGAGGCCGCGCCCGACCCGTACGCCGCCGACGACCGGCTCGGCCGGCCCGCCCGCCTCTCGGTCAGGGCACGGCGGGCGACCAGGGCGCTGCTGCTGTCCGGCGCGTCCTGGCGCTACGGGCTGCGGCTGGCGCTGTGCATCGGACTGGCGCAGGTGCTGGTCTCGGTGATCGCGGTGCCCCGCTCGTACTGGGTGGCGCTGACCGTGACCTTCGTGATGAAGCCCGACTTCGGCTCGGTGTTCTCCCGCGCGGTGCTGCGCGCGCTCGGCACCGCAGCCGGGCTGCTGATCGCCATGCCGGTGCTGGCCGAGGTGCCGCACGGCTGGTGGGACGTTCCGGTGATGGCGGTGCTGGCGGCGCTGATCCCGGCGCTGTCCGCCAAGGGATACGCCTTCCAGACCGCGGCCATCACCCCGGTCATCCTGCTGCTCTCCGACCTGCTCAACCACCAGGGCTTCCACCTGGTGCTGCCCCGGCTCTACGACTCGCTGATCGGCTGCGGCATCGCGCTGCTGGCCGGCTACCTGCTGTGGCCGGAGTCCTGGCACACCCGGATCGGCGACCGGCTCGCCGACGCCGTCCAGGACACCGCCTCGTACGTGTCACTGGCCTTCACCACCGCGCCCGGACGGGACGAACCGGCCCGCGCCCGCTACCGACGGCGGCTCTACCGCGACCTGTCCGCCGTGCGCAGCGAGTTCCAGCGGGCCCTCACCGAGCCGCCACCGGTCGGGGCCCGGGCGGAGGCGTGGTGGCCGGTGGTGATCGCGGTCGAGCGGATCGTGGACGTCACCACCGCCACCCGGGTGCGGATCGAGCACGGTGCGCCGGTGCCGACCGCCGCCGAGGTCGCCACCGTCACCCGGGAGCTGACCGACCTGGCCGAGGCGCTGCGCACCGGCCGGCCGCTGCCGGAGGCGCAGCCCGACGTGCTGTCGCCGGGCTGCGCACTGGCCCGGCTGCACCACGAGGTGCACGCCGCCCGGTCGGTGGCGGCGTTCTGAGCGCGGCCGGTCCCGGACCCGCCGGGTTCAGCCGTGGACCCGGCGGTCAGTTCCGCACCCGCCGGGTTCAGTCCTGGATTCGCCGCCAGGGCCGCTCCGCCTCCAGCGCGAAGGCCAGCTCCAGCAGCAGCCGCTCCTGCCCGTGCGCCGCCGACAGGTGGACCCCGATCGGCAGCCCGCTGGGCGCCGAGCCGGCCGGCAGGGCGATGCCCGGGCCGCCGGTCACGTTGTTGACCGGGGTGAAGGCGACGTAGCGCATCAGCCGGTCCATCAGCTCGTCGAAGTCCACGTTCGGACTCAGGTGCCCGATCGGTGGGGCCGTGTGGGCGAGCACCGGGGAGAGGATCACGTCGTGGTTGCGGAAGATCCGCGCGTACACGCCCTCGGCCCGGCGCAGCCGCCGCAGGACGGCGGGGGTCTGCGGGAACTCCTTCCGGAACCGGCGGCGCAGCCCGGTGGTCAGGCCGTCCAGCTTCCCGG
Source organism: Kitasatospora sp. NPDC057542 (assembly GCF_042801945.1). Taxonomy (NCBI): domain Bacteria; kingdom Bacillati; phylum Actinomycetota; class Actinomycetes; order Kitasatosporales; family Streptomycetaceae; genus Kitasatospora; species Kitasatospora sp. NPDC057542. The sequence goes on along the minus strand of NZ_JBHVFE010000198.1, from coordinate 6,611 downwards.
CGCGGAAGCTCGGGTCGATCAGCAGCCGGCCGGTGGCCGCGATGGCCCAGGCGATGTAGCCCCAGTAGGCGACGAAGTCGCGGGAGAACTCCTCACCGAAGGGCAGTGTGGTGGGCTCGACCTGGTGGCCCATCGCCTCCAGCCGGGCGGCGGTCTCCTCGACCACCTGCCGGGTCGGCTCGTCGGTCTTGGCGATCGGCGAGTCCACCACCAGGCCGATCCGCAGCCGCTGCCCTCCCGGCCCCTCGACCAGGCCGAGCGGGGGCAGTCCGGGATTGCTGCGGTGCCGCTCGGCGGCGGCGAGGAAGGCGGCGGTGTCGCGCACCGAGCGGGTCAGCACGCCGTCGGTGACCAGGTCGATCGGCAGTTTGCCGCCCTGGGCGTTGGTCACCAGCCGGCCCCGGGTGGGCTTGAGCCCGACCAGTCCGCAGCAGGCCGCCGGGATGCGGATCGAGCCGCCGCCGTCGTTGGCGTGCGCGATCGGCACCACGCCGGAGGCCACCAGGGCCGCCGAGCCGCCCGAGGAGGCGCCGGCCGAGTGCGAGGGCTTCCACGGGTTGCGCACCGGCTGGGCGGCGGCGAACTCGGTGGAGGCGTTGAGCCCGAACTCGGGCAGTCTGGTCTTGCCGAGGACGGCCAGGCCGGTGGAGAGGAACTGGTCGGTGAAGCGCGCGTTGCGGCGGGCCGGGCGGGCGCGGTAGGCCTCGCTGCCCATCGCGGTCGGCAGGCCGCGCAGGTCCACGTTGTCCTTGAGGTAGGTCGGCACGCCCCACAGCGGGCCGCCGATGCCCTCCCGGCTGATCTGCGGCCTGTCGTACGAAGCGTGGGCGACGGGCAGCAGCGTGCCGTCCACCCGCGCGGCCCGGTCGACGGCCGCCCCGACCAGTTCCCGGGGGTTGACCGTGCCGGCCCGCACCAGCGCGGCGAGTGCCACCGCGTCGTGTGCGCCCAGGGCGTCGTCGGCGAACGCGTGGACCCGCTCGTCGGTCATCCGAACTCCCCACTCCCTGCCGGACGTTCCACCGTCCGGCGATCACACCGGCTGGTCGTACCTGCCCGGTTCTACTGACCGGTAATCTCGCAGGGGTCCGAGTGTAGGCGCGACCGATGGCAGCCGCCGGGCCGGGGGGCCCTTCGGCGGGTGATCCATCCGTCAAATCGTCGGGGGCGTACGAGCGTTCGGCCCGCGCCCCCGCGTTCACCCCGTCCGCCGGTCCGCGATCGTTTCGCCGCACCCCGCCGGGAAAGATCACGTTCACGAACCGCCCAGGTCCTCCCGCCCGAACCAAGGTGACGCCCGTGCCGACCCCCTTCTTCCCGACCACCCGGTTCACCGCGGCCATCGCCCCCGGCGGCCTCCCGCTGCTCGGCCACGCCCCCGCTCTCCTCCACCGCCCGCACGAGTTCGTCGCCGGCCTGCCCGCCCACGGCGACCTCGTCCGGCTGCGGCTCGGCCCGCTCCACGCGTACGTGGTCTGCCACCCCGAGCTGGTCCGCCGGCTGCTCACCGACGACCGCGCCTTCGACAAGGGTGGGCCCCTCCTCGTCAAGGCCCGGGAGGCCGTCGGCAACGGCCTCGCCACCTGCCCGGCCGCCGTCCACCGGCGCCAGCGCCGCATGCTGCAACCCGCGTTCCACCCCGACCGGCTGCCCGACCACGCCGTGATGATGGCCGAGGAGATCGCCGGCGCCACCGCCCGCTGGCGCGACGGCGACGTCATCGACGTCCCCGCCGCGATGCACCGCCTCACCACCGCCGTCACCGCCCGCTGCCTGTTCGCCACGCACGAGCGGGCCGGCTCGCTGCCGGTGCACCGGAGCATGGACGTCGTGGCCCGCGGCGCAGGCCGGCGGGTGATGCTGCCGCTGCCCGGCATCGACCGCCTCCCCACCCCCGGCAACCGCCGCTTCCGCCGCGCCCAGCAGGACCTGCGGGAGATCACCCGGCGGCTGATCGCCGACCACCGCGCCGCCGGCACCGACCGGCACGACCTGCTCTCCACGCTGCTCACCGCGACGGACGGGGACGGCCGGCGCCTGTCCGACGCCGAGATCCACGAGCAGGTGGTCACCTTCCTGCTGTCCGGCGTGCAGACCACCGCCGCCACCCTGTCCTGGGCCTGGACGCTGCTCGCCGCCAACCCGGCCGTCCGGATGCGCCTGCACGCCGAACTCGACACCGTCCTCGACGGCCGGCCCGCCCGCCACCAGGACCTGCCCGCCCTGCCGCTCACCGCCCGGATCGTCAGCGAGACCCTGCGGCTCTACCCGCCGCCATGGATCCTCAGCCGCACCGCCACCACCGACACCGAGCTCGGCGGCCACCGCATCCCGGCCGGCACCACCCTGCTGTACAGCCCCTACCTGCTGCACCGCCGGGCCGACCTGTTCCCCCGTCCCGACCGCTTCGACCCCGACCGCTGGCTCACCACGGCCCGACCCGCCCCCGGCACCTACACGCCCTTCGGCCTCGGCGCCCGCCGCTGCATCGGCGAGTCCTTCGGCGTCACCGAGGCCGTCCTCGCCATCGCCACCATCGCCGCGCGCTGGACCATCGCCCCCATCCCCGGCCGGCCCGTCCGCCCCGCCCGCGGCTGCTCCCTCTCGCCCCGGCCCTTCACCGCGACGCTGACCCGCCGGGTCCGCTGACCGGATTCCGACCGGGCTTCGGTACTGTCCCGGCATGGCCGGCCGTACGGGCGCCGGCCGGAACCACGCCGCTCGACCGGGACGCCACCAGACCATGAACGCTCGAACCCCATCGGGGCTCCTGACCGGGCTGCTCCGCGCCGTCCGGACGTATCCGCGCCGTTCGCCGCTGACCTTCGGCTACGTCGTCCTGCTCCTGCTCGGACACGTCTGGGTCGAGAACCTGCTCGCCGCGGACCGGGCGGACGCGCTCCGCGACCACATCAGCACCAACCTCGACAACCTGCACGACCACCCGGTCACTGCCCTGCTCGGCAGCGCGCTGCTCTTCGACGGCACCCTCACCGAGATCCTCTCCACCGGCTTCGGCGGCACCCTCATCACCCTTGGCCTCGGCGTCTGCTGCTGCCTCGCCTGGGCGGAGCGCCGCTTCGGCAGCCTGCGCGCCGCCGCCGTCCTCCTCTACGGGCACATCGGCGCCACGCTGATCACCGCCGCGGTGATCCTGCTGGCCCTGCGGCACGGCTGGTACCCGGAGAGCGTGCGCCAGGCCTCGGACTACGGCATCAGCTACGGCGCCCAGACCCTCCTCGCCCTCGCCACCCTTGCCGTACCCCGCTGGGCCCGGCTGCCCTGGGCCGCCTTCGTCGTCGCCTGGCCGCTCTCCGGCGACCGCGAATGGCCGGGCCCCCTCCCGGACTTCACCACCGTCGGCCACCTCCTCGCCGCCGCCCTCGGCTTCATCCTGGCCACCACCGTGGCCCTCACCTCCTCCCGCCGCCGTGCCGAGGGCCTCGACCCGGTACCGGTGGACCGGTGATCACGCCCCGACGAGCCACGACGCTTCCTCTGGGGCGCGGTCCGGCCGTATGACCGAGTGCCCGTCAGCGGGTGGCCGCGGGACCGAGCTGCCCGTCAACGGGGTGGCCGCCGGTCCGCGGCGATGGCGGTGAGCAGCCGCTCGATCTCCTCCAGCCGGCGCCGCAGATCCTCGACGTCGCCGCGGGTGGCACTCTGGTCGCCCTTCTTGAGGGTGACCAGCAGCTGCCCGTCCGGCTCCAGCCGGGCCCGGGCCACCTGGCCGAGGTCGTCGCCGTTCTGGATCCGGATGGCGTGCTCCAGCTCGGACGGGCGCAGCGCCAGGTCGTGCAGCGCGCCGGGCACCAGCTTGCCGTCCTTCACCACGGTGGTGGCCCTGCCCTCCAGGATGCGGGCGGCCCTCGGGTCGCGGGAGAGCCAGCGGGTGACGGCGGAGTTCACCGCGACCAGGGTGACCGCTCCGATCGCACCGCCGAAAAGGCTGTTGTCGTTGCCGATGATGGCGTTCTGCACCACGTTGGAGAGCAGGAAGACGACCACCATGTCGAAGGTGTTCAGCCCCGCCAGCCCGCGCTTGCCGGCGAGCCGGAACAGCACCAGGATCAACGCGTAGACGGCGATCGTGCGGAGGACCTTCTCCACGATCGGAATCTGGACGGCCACCAGGTCGTGCCACACTGCCCCGCTCCTCCCATCTCGACCGCAGGGAACGGGGCAGACGCTACGCCACGGTCATCGCTTCGGCCTACCGCGCCGGGCCGCCGCGCCCCGCCCGCCGGCCTTGGCTCCCCCGGCCTTCGGCGACCCCGCCCGCGGCCCGCCCGACTTCTGCGCGCCGGTCTTCTGCCCGCCCGACTTCTGCGCGCCGGCCTTCTGCTGCTGCGGCTTGCCCCGGCCGGCCGCCGCCTTCTTCGGCTGCGCCTCGGGCGCCGACTGCCCGGCCCCGCGCCCGCGCGAGCTGTTGACCGTACGGCCCCGGACGATCCCGATGAACTCCTCCACCAGGTCCGTGGTCCGCTCCTGCGGCCAGGACAGCGCCACCTGGGACTGCGGCGCCTCCGCCACCGGCCGGTAGGTGAGGTCCTTGCGGTGGTGCAGCCGGGCCAGCGACTGCGGCACCAGGAGCACGCCGACGTTCGCCGCGACCAGCTCGATCGCGTCCGCCGTGCTGTCGGGGCGCGCGATGGCGGGGCGCCCGGGCAGGGTGTCCGCGGTGAAGCCCAGGGTGTCGTCGAGCGGGTGGAAGACCACCTCCTCGGCCAGGTCGGCCGGCGCGACCTCCTCCGCGGCGGCGAGCCAGTGGTCCTTCGGGAAGACCACGACGGTGGTCTCGGTGTAGAGCGGGATCGCGCTCAGCACGTCCTTGTCGACCGGCAGCCGGAGCAGCCCGGCGTCCGCGCCGCCCTCGCGCAGGGTCCGCTCGCCGTCGCCGGACGGGACCGCGAGGAGGTCCAGCGGCACGTCCGGGAGCCGCTCCCCCCAGACCCGGACCCATTTGCCGGGGGTCACGCCCGGGACGTACACGAGCCGGAAGGACGGGTTCACCTGCATGTCTGTCACAGGGCAAGGCTACCGACCGTGACCGGAAGCGCCCGCGCACTCCCTTACCCTTGTCACCATGACATCGCTCAAGCAGAAGACCAGCCAGACCATGAAGCCGGCCACGGCGGCCAAGAAGCTGGGGATCTACCTCGCCGCGGCGCCGACCGACTTCCAGGAGGGCGTGGTCTCCCGCGAGGAGCTCAACGCGCTGCAGGCCGAGCCGCCGCAGTGGCTCCAGGACCTGCGCAAGAACGGCCCGCACCCGCGCCCGGTGGTCGCCGCCAAGCTCGGCGTCTCGATCGCCGGCCTGGCACGCGGCGGCGTGACGGAGGCGCTCACCACCGAGCAGATCGACGCCGTCAAGGCCGAGAACCCGCTCTGGCTCCAGCACGAGCGCGCCAACCAGGTGGACGTCCGCAAGGAGGCCGCCCGGATCAAGGAGAAGCACGAGAAGGAGGCCGCCGCCAACGCCGTCAAGGAGGCGAAGGCCGTCCAGGCCCGCTGACCCGCCCTCCCCCGTCCGGCACGGCGGCGCTCCGGCGCCGATTGTCGGACCCCTGCGCAACGATGGTGCCGACGTCCGTCCCGACGGGCGTCGGCATCGTCATGCACGGGTTCACACAGGGGTTCGACAGGCGAGGAGGCCCAGGGATGGCAAGGGCACTGGAAGGCAGGATCGCACTGGTCGCGGGGGCGACGCGGGGAGCCGGGCGGGGCATCGCGGTCGAGCTCGGCGCGGCCGGCGCGACGGTGTACGTCACCGGCCGCAGCACCCGGCAGCGGCGCTCGGAGTACGACCGCCCCGAGACGATCGAGGACACCGCCGACCTGGTCACCGCCGCGGGCGGCCGGGGAATCGCGGTGCCCACCGACCACCTGGTCCCCTCCGAGGTGGCCGCCCTGGTGGAGCGGATCGGCGACGAGCAGGGCCGGCTGGACGTACTGGTCAACGACATCTGGGGCGGCGAGAAGCTGTTCGGCTGGGACGTCCCCCTCTGGGAGCACGACCTGGACGACGGCCTGCGACTGCTGCGCCTGGCGGTGGAGACGCACGCCGTCACCAGCCACCACGCCCTGCCGCTGCTGCTGAAGCACCCCGGCGGCCTGGTGGTGGAGATGACGGACGGCACCGCGGAGTACAACCGCGACACCTACCGCAACTCCTTCTTCTACGACCTCGCCAAGGCCTCGGTGCTGCGGATGGCCTTCTCGCTCGGCCACGAACTGGGCCCGCGCGGCGCCACCGCCCTCGCCCTCACCCCCGGCTGGATGCGCTCCGAGATCATGCTGGAGCACTTCGGCGTCACCGAGGAGAACTGGCGCGACGCCCTCGCCCAGGAAGCGCATTTCGGCATCTCCGAGTCCCCGTACTACGTCGGCCGCGCGGTCGCCGCGCTGGCCGCCGACCCCGGCGTGGCCCGGTGGAACGGTCTGTCGGCCTCCAGCGGGCAGCTGGCCCTGGAGTACGGCTTCACCGACCGGGACGGCAGCCGCCCGGACTGCTGGCGCTACCTCGTCGAGGTGCAGAACGCGGGCAAGCCGGCCGCGCCGGAGGCCTACCGCTGACCTCCGGCCCGGCCGGGCCGCGCCGTGGGGTGCGT
>NZ_JBHVFE010000197.1:0-15284 GCF_042801945.1 Kitasatospora sp. NPDC057542 | reverse complement strand
CTCCCGGGACGGCGCTTCGCCGTCGGTTCAGCCGCGGCGTGTGCGCCGCGTCAGGACGATCGCAGCTCCGCCCGCCACCACCAGGGCGCCGGCGATCCCGGCCGTCAGGCCGAGACCGCGAGAGCCGGTGTCGGCGAGCTCGGCCCGGTTGGTGTCGGCGACCGTGACCGGCGCCGGGGCCGCCGGCGTGGTGGTGGACACGGAGGCCGGGACGGCGGGCGCGGAGGACGTGCTCGGTGTCGGGGCCGGTGCGTTCGGGTCGACGCACTCAGGGGCGCCCTCGACGGGCGCGGCGGCGATCGGTTGCTTGGTCCAGAACAGCATTTCAGTGGAACCCGGGAAGTTGCCGAAGCCCAGCGAGGCGTCCGTGTCGGTCTTGAAGTTCTTGCCGAGCGTGATCCTGGCGTTGAGCACCCGGTTGTCCACCGGGCCCGTGGCCCACTTGGCCAGGTCGACGTCATGGTCGCCGATCCCGACGGCCGCCATGCCGACCTTGTGCCAGCTCTTGTCCTTCGGGTCCTGAACGTCCAGCTGGGCGTCACAGGCGGCCGGGCCACTCATCGAGCCGTACTTCTGACCGCCCCAGACGAAGAAGGCCGCGCTGGTGAGGTGCCAGTCGAAGCCGTTGGCGGTCTTGATCGAGACCTGGAAGGCGTGCGGCTTCCCGTCCGCCGGAACGGACTTGGGCAGACCGGTGAAGGCGGTCGTGAGCCCGGTCGTCTTGGCCGACGCACCCGGCGCCTGGACCGTCCAGTTCTTGGCCTGACCGTCCGCGCCGAACGTCGGTGCCAGGAACGCTTGCAGACCGACGCTCACCCACGGCCCCTCGTGCGTGGACTGCAGCAGCTTGAACCGCAGTTTGAAGGTCCGCGCGGAGTGCGGCTGGACCTCGACCCCGGCACCGGTCAGGTCGGTCGCCACCCCCTGGTAGCCGGCCGGGTCGACACCGAGGTCCTGGTCGACCAGCTTCACCGGCTGCCAACTACCGGACGCACCATCCGCGTACTCGGCGGCCACCTGGTCCTTGCCGAGCACCTTGCTGCCGAAGTAGATCACCAGGTGCTGACCGGTGTAGGGCGCGTCCGCGTCGTTCTTGACCGTCACCGCGCCTTCGGACCAGCCACCACCCGCCTCCACGGAGGCGAAGCCCTCGATCCGGACGGAGTGGTCCGTGTCCTGACCCGCCGCCTGTGCGGGCAGGGCCAGCGCGAGCGGGGACGCGACCAGCGAGGCCGCCAGAATTGCGCGTCGAAGTCTCAACTCAACCCCAAAAGTCCGAAATGGCCGCCATCTTCCGCGGCAACGCGTGGATTCCCCCCTGCGCGCCAGGCGGAGAATAGCTGACGAACATTCGGTGGGCCAAAGAATTCGAATTCCCAGTTATCGGCCATGAGACTAAATAGACAAATCCCTCCGCGCTGCCCCGGAAGCCGGATGTGGAGGTCCTGACGCGACGACCGAGCGCCGCCCCGGGCCCGTGGACCGGGCCGGGACGGCACCCCGAAAGCACCGTGCGCGCCGGGTCAGTTCCGGCCGGCGAGGTGCTCGACCAGCCGGTCGAAGCTGGAGTTCAGCCCCGCCTCGGCCTCCGGGCCGCGGAACATCTCCGGCACCCCGGTCTGGTGCAGCACCACCCGGGTGCGGCCCTCACCGAGCTCGGTGAACGTGAGGGTGGACCGCATGCCCGAGCCCTCCTCCACCATCGTGAAGGACTCGCCGGCCCGGATCTCGGCGATCTCGGCCTTCAGCGGGTACCGCTCGCCGGTCGCGTCGACCACCATGGTGCTGTCGTAGCGCCCGCCCTCCTTCGCCTCGATGGTCACGGTCTCCAGCGGCACGTGGGTGCCGACCGGACCCCAGAAGCGGACGAACTGCTCCGGCTCGAAGTACGCCTCGAACGCGGCGGCCGGGGCACCCGGCAGCTCACGGGTGATGGTCAGCTCGCCCAGGTTCTCGGTCATCTCGGTGTCTCCTCCGTGGTCGCGTGATCGCTTGCACAGGGGTAGACCGCGGCCGCTCCGGAAACTCATCGCTCCCCGCGAAAGTTCTTCGACCGACTTTCCCCACCACCGACGACCGCGCCACCCGGGGCCGGCGGACCGGCTCGCGTCCGGTGGGGCCGTCCCGCAGCGCGGCGTAGCGTGAGAGGTGGCCGACCAGGGACCGTCGGCGGGGTGCGTCGACCGTTCCGCCGGCAGGACGGGGCCCACAGCAGGAGCGGCGCAATGAGCAAACAGACGGTTGAAGAGTTGACGGGCCGGGTGCACGGTGCGGTGGTCAGTGCCGGCGACGAGGGATATGACGGGGCCCGCAGGGTCTACAACGCCATGATCGACCGCAAGCCGGCCGTGGTCGTGCGGTGCGCCAACGCGGGCGACGTCATGGCCGCGGTGGACTTCGCCCGGGAGAACGCACTGGACCTGGCGGTCCGCGGCGGGTCGCACAGCGTCCCGGGGTACGGGACCTGCGACGACGGCATCGTGGCCGATCTCGGGGGGATGCGCGGTGTCCGGGTGGACCCGGAACGACGGACGGCCCGGGTCGAGGGCGGGGCCACCCTGGCGGACCTCAATGCGGCGACCTACCCCTTCGGCCTCGCCGTCACCGGCGGGATCATCTCCACCACCGGGGTCGGCGGGCTCACCCTCGGCGGCGGCTTCGGGTACCTGGCGCGCAGCCTGGGCCTGACCTGCGACAACCTGCTCTCCGCCGACCTGGTGACGGCCGACGGCCGGTTCCTGGTCGTCGACGAGCGGAGCCACCCCGACCTGTTCTGGGCGCTGCGCGGCGGGGGCGGCAACTTCGGCGTGGTGACCTCCTTCGAGTACCGGCTCTCCCCGGTCAAGGACGTCTATGCCGGGCTGTTCTTCTACGAGTTGGGGCACACGGCCGAGATCATGCGGTTCTACCGCGATGCCATCGTCGACGCCCCCGAGCAGCTGAGCGTCTTCCCCGGCTTCCAGATCGCACCCCCGCTGCCGTTCATCCCGGCGGACCGGCACGGCGACACCTTCGTGATCGTGGTCGTCTGCTGGATCGGCTCGATGGAGGAGGCCGAGCGGGCCGTGCGGCCGTACCGCGAGGTGGCGCCGGTGGTCGCCGAGATGGTCGGCCCGATGCCGTACCCGGCGCTGGTGGGCATGTTCGACGCGCTGCTGCCGCCCGGGCTGCACCAGTACTGGAAGGGCGCGTTCTCCACCGAGCTCACCGACGGAGCGATCGCCGCACACGTCGAGTACGGTCCGCGGCTGCCGACGGTCAATTCGGCCTGCCACGTCTATCCGCTCAACGGCGCCGTCCACCGGGTCGCCCCCGATGCCACGGCCTTCTCCTACCGCGACGCCAACTTCGCCACCGTGATCGTCGGGGCCTGGCCCGACCCGGCCGACTCCGAGGCCAACATCGCATGGGTGCGCGACTACTACGCGGCCCTCGAACCCCACTCCGCTGCCGGCGGCTACGTCAACTTCGTGAGTGCCGACGACCAGCAGCGGGTCACCGCCGACTACCGCGACAACTACGCCCGCCTGGTCGCCGTCAAGCAGACCTACGACCCCGGCAACCTCTTCCACGTCAACCACAACATCCGGCCCCGGATCACGAGCGTGGCCGGATGACGACGGCTGCCGAGACGGCGAAGCGCCGACCCGGAGCGTAGAGCACGGGGTCGGCGCTTCCGGCTGTCAGTCGGCGAGGGGGAGGTGGATCTTGTTGCCCTGGGCCTTGAACTCCTTGGACGCGGCCTTCACATCCTCGACGGCCTCCCCGTCGTACTCCGGCGGCCACGCATCCTCCACGGCGTCAGTCCCAGGGCCACTGCACCGATGGCCATGCTGACCACTGCCAAGAGCCAGCAGGGGAGGGAGGCCGAGGATTGACCGGTCCAGTCCCACCAACGATGCCGTCCGAGGTCTCCGGCTCCGTAGTACGTCAACGGGAAGATGGTGAGTACCGGCAGAATCCAGGAGAGCATCCAGCCGAAGATCCGGCCGGAAAGCAGGGCCAGGCCGAGCCAGATCAGCAGCGCCCGCATCATCACGACCGCCAGCTCCGTCGTGGTGAAGATCGCCTCCGCCGAGCCGAGCAGCACCACCGTCACAGCACTGACGACGACGACGTGCGTCACCTCGTACGTACGGAAGGTCTTGGAGGCGGCGCGCTCCATGTCGGCCATCACGCTGTGCAGGCTTCCTGCCGCAAGTGCCGCGAATGCGATGGGAAGCTCCCGTCGGAACGGAACAACCGCCACACCGGCCGCGTTTCCGGCCGGAATCGAGATGTTGATGGAGCCGAACAGGGCATCGCAGGCTGTCACAAGCGCCAGACCGACAGCCAGACCGTAGGCATGGTGGACCCGTGCATATCTCCAGACGGTGGCGATGCGATCAGACACAGGTCACCGAGTGGAGTGTTTGCAGGCGTTGCCGCGCCCAGGCGATCTGCGTCTCCTCGGGCTGCGCGGCCAGGCGTGCGACAGCCTCCATGTCCACGCCGGGCGGCCCACCGTGCATGCTCTCGGGCCGACCTCCCCCGTAGATGCGCACGGCCAACCACATGGACAACTCGCCTGAAGCCAGGCCGATCCGATCCGCCAGTTTCCTGTCCACCTTGTCGCAGAACGGCGGGACTTCGGAGTGGACGATCGCGCTTCCCATGCTGATCGCCGGATCCCAGAGAGAGCCTTCCAAGATGTAGAAGTCATTCATCTGGCCACTCCGGAGACCCTGCTCGTAGAAGTCGCCCGGCACGGTGAACATGCCCGTCGGGAGCTTGGACATCCGGCCCGCCATCGCCGTCGCCTCGGGAAGGTACTTGCGGTCTTCAGGCCAGAGGCAGACCCGGGGGGCGGTTTCGGAGCACAGCGGCTCGGTTGCTGCCGCTCGCTGGACCCGGATCGGGCCGGCGGGCCCGACGGCCACCGCGGCCAGCACGAAGACCACTACCGCTCCCAGCGCGGCGAACCGCCGTGTGGCCGTTGCCCGCCACCCGACCCGGCCACGCAGACGGGAGCCGGGCCGGGCCACCAGGACCGCTATGGCCGCCAAGCTGCAGCCAAGTGCCAGCCGAACCAAGAGCGGTGATACGGCCACCTTGACGAACGGATCGCCGGAGAGCATGAACAGGTCCAACGCGGACGGCCCTCCGATCCAGGCCACGAAGAGGAAGCAGCCGAGGCCGCAAACCGCGGACGCCGCGTAGGGAGACGCCGACCATCGGCCGACCAGATGTCCCAGACCGGCGCAGCCGACCATGACGCCGAAGCCCAGCAGGAGGTATCCGGGCCACAGGAAGCCCGGCCCGGCATCCGAGACGCTCACAACGGCGGCTGAGACGGCGCCGACGAGGTAGACCAGCGTTCCGTAGCTGAGCGTTGCGGCGAGTTGCGCCAGCTCCAGCTGCCAGGCGGGTCGAGCCGAGGCACCGAGTTGCTCGGTGATCCCCGCCCGCCGAGCACGTCCGGCCGTCCAGGCCGCCGAGGCGGCGAGGGCCGGCCCGAAATAGAGCGAGGGTAACTGCGCAGCCACGCTGGCCTGCGGCCAGACACCGATCCACCACTGGCTTCGCCCGAAGATCGCCGCGAAGTCGAGCGCCAGCAGAACGGGTAGCCACCAGCGCAGGGGTGAGCGCCTGACCTCCATCCAGTAGATCCGCATCAGCGGCGCACCCCCGGGGCGCCCAAGGCGGTCATGTATCCGCGCTCCAGCGGACTGTCACCGACAGCGTCCGCAGCCGCGGCCTCGGTCAACTCGGCCGGAGTTCCTCGGAAGACGAATCTCCCCTCGCTCAGAACCGCGACGCTGCTGCAGACAGCAGAGACGTCTTCCACCAAGTGGGTGCTGAGGATCACCGCGCTGTCACTGAGCGACCGGATGAGTTCGCGGAACTCCAGCCGCTGCGCCGGGTCCAGGCCGACAGTCGGCTCGTCGAGAAGGAGCAACCGGGGGGAGCCGACCATCGCGGTCGCGATCCCCGCCCGACGGAGCATCCCACCGGACAACGACTTCATCTTGGCCGAGGCGCGATCGGAGAGTCCCACGGCCTCGATCACGCGTCGCGTCTCGCGGTCCGCCACCGACGCCGGCACTTCCCTGAGCCACGCGCAGTACCGGACGAAGTCGTACACCGAGAACGAGGGGTAGTAGCCGAAGTCCTGGGGCAGATATCCGATACCTCGGCGGGCACGCCGAGCCGTGTCCTCGGAGACGACCCTGATCCCGCAGATCTCGATCTCACCCTCGCGAGGCGGAACGACGGTCGCAAGGGTTCTCAACAGTGTTGTCTTACCCGCCCCGTTGGGACCGAGCAGGCCGGTGACACCCGGGCCGACCTCCAGATCGAGGTCTGAGATCACCCTCTTGCTGCCGTATCCCTGCCCTAACCCGCGGACCACCACGCTCGGCTGGAAGTCGAGACACTCGGTCCCGGTCTGAACGGATCCCACGTTGTCCCCCCACGAGACTTTTCAGTCATCGACCGCCCCCAGGCCGATCAGGCGGACGCTACCACGGCAGGGTTGCTACGCCCTCAAACTGACTATCGATCAGATAGTGACTCGCCGGATTCGGCCTCCACCAGACGGCTCCCGAAGAACGGCGCGCGGGATCGGCTGCCACAGCATCACCGCACGGTCGGGCCGTGCGGGCGTGCACGCGCCACTGCCGGCACATGAACAACGCGCGGGCTGCTGCACAGGGGAACCGATCCAACTCCCGAGTGCAGCAGCCCGCGCGGTCCCCCTGGTCAGTCGGCCAGCGGGAGGTAGACCTTGTTGCCCTGGGCCTTGAACTCCTCGGACATGGCCTGCATGCCGGCCTCGGCCTCGGCGTCGAACTCGCTGGAAACGACCGTCGAACCGTCACCGTGCTCGTCGCGGATCCTTCTGGTAGATCTTCATCGACGACAACTTCAGCCCGAAGCCGCCACATCAGAGTGTTGTCGACTGCAGCTGGGGCAGTCGATCGTCGGGGGCGGGAGACCTGCCCTCCTCCGGCCAGTAGAGGTAGACCCGCAGGTCCATCGCAAGGCCACCGGCGATGTAGGACTCGTAGTCCCGGACCGCGGCTCCTACTCCCTGCCGGGCCCAATCGATGCCGTCCCAGTCGTGCTCGGAGAGGTACTGCGTGATCCGACCGCGGTCACGCCACCACTCCCGGACCGCCTCCGGCGTCCAGTGTGCGTCACCGTCGCAGCCGTAACCGAGGAACGGGTCACAGTCGGCCGCTTCGACCAACTGGGCGACGTCCGCCGAGGTCCGGGGCTGGCGGTAGACGTACTCGGTCAGGTACTCGCCCCCGTAGACGGATGCCCGGGCAGGCCAGGAACGACGAAGCGCCGCCCTGAGAAGCGAAAGCTCTCGGGGCGGCGCTCAGGTGTCCTGGGTCAGTCCGCCATCGGCAGGTAGACCTTGCTGCCCTGGGCCTTGAACTCGTCGGACATGGCCTTCATGCCCTCGACGGCCTCCTCGTCGTACTCAGGCGAGGCCTGACCCTGACCGAACTGCTCATTGATGCTTTTGCTGATCTTCATCGAGCAGAACTTCGGGCCGCACATCGAGCAGAAGTGCGCGGTCTTGGCGGGCTCGGCGGGGAGGGTCTCGTCGTGGAAGTCGCGGGCGGTCTCCGGGTCGAGGGCCAGGTTGAACTGGTCCTCCCAGCGGAACTCGAAGCGGGCGTCGGAGAGGGCGTCGTCCCAGGCCTGGGCGCCCGGGTGGCCCTTGGCCAGGTCGGCGGCGTGGGCGGCGATCTTGTAGGTGATCACGCCGGTCTTGACGTCGTCCCGGTTGGGCAGGCCCAGGTGCTCCTTGGGGGTCACGTAGCAGAGCATCGCGGTGCCCCACCAGGCGATCATCGCGGCGCCGATGCCCGAGGTGATGTGGTCGTAGCCGGGGGCGACGTCCGTGGTCAGCGGGCCGAGGGTGTAGAACGGCGCCTCGTCGCAGATCTCCTTCTGGAGATCCATGTTCTCCCTGATCTTGTTCATCGGGACGTGGCCCGGGCCCTCGATCATCACCTGGACGTCCCGCTCGCGGGCGATCCGGCCGAGCTCGCCGAGGGTCTTCAGCTCGGCGAACTGCGCCTCGTCGTTGGCGTCCGCGATCGAGCCCGGGCGCAGGCCGTCACCGAGCGAGAAGGTGACGTCGTAGGAGGCCAGGATGTCGCAGAGCTCCTCGAAGTTGGTGTAGAGGAAGTTCTCCCGGTGGTGGGCCAGGCACCAGGCCGCCATGATCGAGCCGCCGCGCGAGACGATGCCGGTCTTGCGGCGGGCGGTGAGCGGGACGTAGCGCAGCAGCACGCCGGCGTGGACGGTCATGTAGTCGACGCCCTGCTCGCACTGCTCGATGATCGTGTCCCGGTAGACCTCCCAGCTCAGCTCCTCGGCCTTGCCGTCCACCTTCTCCAGGGCCTGGTAGAGCGGCACGGTGCCGATCGGCACCGGGGAGTTGCGCAGGATCCACTCGCGGGTGGTGTGGATGTTGCGGCCGGTGGAGAGGTCCATGACGGTGTCGGCGCCCCAGCGGGTGGCCCAGGTCATCTTCTCCACCTCCTCCTCGATCGAGGAGGTGACGGCCGAGTTGCCGATGTTGGCGTTGATCTTCACCAGGAAGTTGGTGCCGATGACGGCCGGTTCCACCTCCGGGTGGTTCACGTTGACCGGGATGACGGCCCGGCCGCGGGCCACCTCGGCGCGCACGAACTCGGGCGCGAGGCCCTCGCGCAGCGCCACGAACTCCATCTCCGGCGTCACCACGCCCCGCTTGGCGTAGGCGAGTTGGGTGACGGCGGCACCGGCGCGACCGCGCAGCGGGCGACGCGGGCGGCCGGGGAAGACGGCGTCCAGGTTGCGCAGGTTCCCGCCGCGCGGCGAGGTGTGCTTGATCCCGTCGTCCTCGGGACGCGGCTCGCGGCCGTCGTACTCCTCGACGTCGCCGCGCCGGCGGATCCAGGCGTCCCGCAGCGCGGGCAGGCCGCGCCGCACGTCGGGCTCGTAGGACGGGTCGGTGTACGGGCCGGAGGTGTCGTACAGCGGGACGGACGTTCCGTTGGTGAGCTGCACCTCGCGGTACGGAACGCGCAGGTCGGGGCGCGATCCCTCGCGGTAGGCCTTGCGCCAGGCCGGGGCCGGGTAGCCGGTGCGCTCGCTGCTGGGGGCGCCCTGGGCAGACTGCGGCTGTGCTTCGAACGTGGTCATCTGACCTCTACTCCCTACGCCGGCATTATCCGGTCAGGTTCCTGCGGTCGACGCAGCCGTCGGTCCGTCCGTCGACGTCCCGGTCAGCGTCCTCTCAGCCCGGTGCTCCGAGCTCCCGCGTCGCAGGCGGTGTTGCCTGCACACGACGCCCAACACCGTAGCGAGCGGATCGCCGCAGGTCCAGAGCACGTCACGGCCCGCCCGGCCGACCGGCACCCCTCGGGGAACGCCCGAGGCCCGGCTCCCCCCTCGCGGGGGGCCGGGCCTCAGGGCGGCGTTACGGGGTGACCGGTCAGCTCTTGGCGGCCTTCTTCACCAGGACCACCACGGCGGCCGCGATGCCGACCACCACCAGCAGCTTGATCACGATCGAGAGCAGTGCGCCGACGACGCCGAACACGAACGCGACGATGTTCCAGGCCAGCACCAGGACCAGCACCGGGATGACGATGTTGCGCACCCAGGAGGGCAGCGACTTCCAGAGCTCAGCCATGTCGGTTCCTCTTCTCCCCTCGGGTCGGCCGCCGTCCGGTGCCGCATCCCGCTTGCTTTCGGTACTTCGATCGTACGGTGGCGTGAGTGCCGGAACGAGGCCCAACGGCCCGGAGAGAACCCCGAGATCACCCCGACTCCGACCCCCCGGGTGACCCCCGAGACGTCGACGCCGCCGACCCGGCCGGCTCCTGCGTCACGGGCCGACCCGCCACCGCCCGCCCGTCGTCCGGGCCCTGCCGGGGGACGGGCAGGCGCGCCCGCACGGCTCAGACCGGCCAGCGCTCACCGCGCCAGGCGGCGTCCCAGAACATCCACTCGTAGCGCGAGGTGGTCACGAAGTGTTCGACCACCTTGCGGCGTTCGGCCGCGGACAGCTCCTCGCCGAGCCGGTCGGTGAGCGCCAGCACCCGGCGGACCACCGACTGGAAGGCCTCGTCGCCGTAGGTGGCGATCCACTTGGCGTACAGCGGGTCGGGCGAGCCCTGGGCGAGCAGCGCCTCGCCGACCCGGGCGTAGATCCAGTAGCAGGGCAGCACCGCGCCGACCGCCTCGGCGAAGGAGCCGCCGTAGACGGTGGCCAGCAGGTAGCTGGTGTAGGCCCGGGTGGTGGGCAGCACCGGCTCGGCGGCGGCCTCCTCGGCGCTGCCGCCGAAGGCGGTCAGGAACTCGGCGTGCATGCCCTGCTCGGCGGCCAGCGCGCCGACCGCGTCGTCGGCGAAGGCCCGGACGTCCTCCTCGCCGGGCGCCTTGGCCGCGCAGACGGCGAGCGCGCGGGCGTAGTCGCGCAGGTAGTGCGAGTCCTGGACGACGAAGTGGCGGAAGGCCTCGCGCGGCAGGGTGCCGTCGGTGAGCCCGGCCAGGAAGGGATGGGCGAGGATCTCGGCGTACACCGGCTCGATGGCCGCCCAGAGTTCTTCGGTCAGCGTCTTGGTGCTCATGACGCGACCCTAGCCGCCGGGGTGCTCAGTCCTCCGGTGGGGAGAACACCACCAGCACCCGCAGCTCCTCGGTGATGTGGTGGAAGCGGTGCGGGGTACCGGCCGGCACGTACACCACGGTGCCCCGCCCGACCGTCGCGGTCTCGGCGCCGACGGTCAGCTCGGCCCGGCCGCTGATCACCTGGTAGATCTCGTCCTGGTCGTGCGCGGTCTGGGTGTCGGTGTCGCCGGGGGCGAGCGCGTACAGCCCGGCGGACATCCGCGGTTCGCGCAGGAACCGCAGGTACGCACCGTCGTTGGCCGCCCGTTCGGCGTCCAGTTCGTCCAGCCGGAAGAGCTTCACCGCGCCGTCCTCCCTCGTCCTCGGGCCCGTCCGTCCACCTCCGCGCCCTGGCGCATTCAACACCACCCCGCCGCATGGTGGTTCCGCCGGGACCGGGGTTGCTGCCAGGCTTGGGCCGCATGAAGGGTTTCGTCATCAAGACACTGATCAACGCGGCGGCCATCTGGGTCGCCGCCTGGATCGTCAGCGGCATCCGACTGGCTCAGGGCACGGCGGACTGGCAGCACAAGGCGCTGACGGTGCTCGGCGTCGCCGTCGTCTTCGGCGTGGTGAACTGGCTGATCAAGCCGGTGGTCAAGCTGTTCTCGTTCCCGCTGTTCATCCTCACACTGGGCCTGATCACCTTCGTGATCAACGCCCTGATGCTCATGCTCACCTCCTGGGCCTCCGGGAGGCTGAACCTGGACTTCCACGTGGTCAACTTCGGTGCCGCACTGGTCGGTTCACTGATCATCAGCCTGGTCTCGTGGGGCCTGCACCTGGCCCTGGACGACGACTGACCGGTGTCGTGCGGACAGCCGAAAGGGGCCCGCACCCGGGTGTTCCACCGGGTACGGGCCCCTTCGCCGTGCCTGTGCGGGCTGCCGCCGCCGGAGCACTCACCCCGCGTTCTCACGCCCCTTGAGCAGGTCCGCGAGCTGGGCGTCGATGTCCCGTCCGGTGAGCTCCTGCCCCATCGGCACCAGCCGGTCGGTGCGCGCCAGGAACGCGACCAGCGGCGCGGACGAGGCGCGCAGCAGGGCGTCGCCGTCGGGGGAGCGCAGCACGATGCAGATCTCCGAGGGCTCCTCGCCGACCGGGCGGATGTGCACGTCGCCCTCGCCCGCCGGTCCGCTGATCCCGTCGAGCAGCAGCTCCCGCGCGAAGTACCAGGTGACCGGGGCGTCGCCGGGCAGGTGGAAGGTGAGCCGGACGGCGTACGGGTCGTCGGCCTCGTACGTCAGGTCCACCAGGAGGCGGAAGGAGAGCTCGTGCGAGACCACGAGGTTCATCACCAGGTGACCCTGGACCGTGCTGTGCTGCATGCGCCAGTACCTCTCGTTCTGCCCGCACCGTCGGTTCGCTTGGCCCGATGGCGACCGGACATGTTTTCGACGGTTTCTGTGACGGTTTATGCAACCAATCCACGTTCGATCATCATCGTCCACGTTTGGCGACGTAGTGGACAAGGTGTGCTTTTTCAAATGGTGAACGAACCGGAGAAGGTCTAGACCAAGTAGTGTCAGAGGATGAACGCGGGGCTCATCGCCCCGACCCCGCGCCGCAGTTGGCGGGCGGCGGAGGCCAACCGGTCGGCCTGTTCGACCGGAAGCGACAGGGCCATGGTGGCGACCACCGGGCCGATGGTGATCGGGACGGCCGCGCAGACCGTGCCGAGCACGTACTCCTGCCGTTCCAGCACGGGCATGGTCGGCCGCAGCGTGGCCAGCCGGCGCAGCACGGCGCTCTCGCCGGTGAGGGTGGACGGGGTGAGCCCGGCCGGCGGATGGCGGGCGAGGTGGTCGCGGCGCGCCTCCTCGGGCAGCTGGCCGAGCAGGCACTGGCCGATGGCGTGCGCGTGGGCGGTGGCCCGGAAGTCCGCCCAGGGCTCGACGGCGGGGCGGTTCGGGTCCTCGACCACCTCCACCACGTGGACCTCACCGTCCCGGTACAGCGCGAAGTAGACGGCGGCGCCGAGTTCGTCCCGTAACGACTGCATCCGCGTCCGCAGGTCGTGGTCGCAGGACCGGGCTATGCCGTCGAGCGCCTCCCCGGGGAAGAAGCGCCCCTCGGAGCGCCGCAGGTAACCCTCGTGGGCCAGGGTGCGCAGCAGGTGGTAGGCGGTGCCGAGAGGCAGTTCGGCGGCCCGGGCCAGTTGTTTGGCGGTCGCGCCGCGCCGGAAGCCCCCGACGGCCTCCAGCAGCCGCAGCGCCCGCTGGACGGAGCCGGTCAGGGTGGGCCCGCGGTCCACCGCCGGGCGCCGCGGCGCGGCCGTCCGGGAATCCCGCACGATCTCGAACGGCCGTGTTCTCTCGAACGACTGTGCGATCCGATCCATGCCACCCAACCCCCAGCCCGAGTCCCACGTACAGGTCCGTGCCCAGAACGGGCGTGCGGAGCGAAACCTCCGATTTGCCCAATAGCTGCTCATTGCAGCACAACGGGCCCCCGAACGGATGCACCCGACCGGGTCGGCGTTTCGACCCGTTCCCGGTGCGTTTCGACCCGCTCCCCTGGTTTCGCCCCCTCCCCGGTGCGGGAGACTCCCGCACAACGCGCCAGTCCCGGAGGTGGCCATGGGCCCCGAGAACCGCATCACGCCACCGCGCCCGGTCGTGAAGCGCACCGCGCGGGCGATCCTGCTGGACCTGGACCCGGACGATCCGTACGGCCCGGCCTCGATCGTGCTGATCCGGCGGGTCCGGCCGGGCGCGCCGCACCCGTACTGGATCACCCCCGGCGGCGGGGTCGAGCGCGAGGACCGGACGGTGGTCGAGGCGCTGCACCGCGAGGTCGACGAGGAGCTCGGCGGCAAGATCGTGGACGTGGTGCCGGCCTTCGTCGACACCATCAGCCACGCCCTCCCCCATCCTCCGGCCGGGGGGACCCTCATCGACGGCGGCACCCTGCCGCACCCGCACGGGGTCAAGGTGCAGCACTTCTTCGTCTGCCGGCTCGCCTCGATGGACCTCAGCCGGCGGCACGGGCCCGAGGTGACCGACCCCAACGGCGAGTACGAGGTGGTCCGGCTTCCGTTCACCCGCGAGGGCGTCACCTCCGTCAACGTGGTCCCGCCCCGGCTGCGGGCGTACCTGGCGGCCAACATCGAGGGCATCCGCGCGCTCCTCGCTCCCGACCTCGGGTGATCACCAGGCGGCCGGGTCGCCGACCGGGTCGTGCCGGATCCGCTCGGCCGGCACCCCGGTGCGCAGCAGCACCCCGACGCCCTGGCGCACCATCGCGGGCGGCCCGCTGAGCACCGCCTCGCGGCCGGTCCACGGGCCGAACCGGCCCACCACCTCGGGCAGTTCGCCGGTCAGCAGGCCGCCGGCCGAACCTCCCCCGGGAAGCGGACCGCCGGCCGGCCCGCCGCCGGACAGCACCGGACTGACCGTCAGCCAGGGGTGGCGCGCGGCCAGTTCGCGCAGCCCGTCCAGCTCGTACAGCTCCTCGACGCGACGGGCCCCGTAGAACACCTCGACCCGGCGGCCGGGCGCGCCGTGCTCGACCGCCTCCTCGACCAGGGCGCGGATCGGTGCGATGCCGGTGCCGCCGCCGAGGCAGAGCAGGTCCGGGCCGGCCGCGTGGTCGACGGTCATCGAGCCGGCCGCCGGACCGAGCCGCAGGACGTCCCCGGGCACGGCGCGGTGGACCAGCGCGTTGCTCACCCAGCCGGCCTGGACGGCCTTGACGTGGAAGGTCAGCAGCCCGTCCGGGCGGGGCGCGCAAGCGAAGGAGTAGTGCCGCCAGACCCGCGGCCACCAGGGCGTCTCCAGAGCCGCGTACTGCCCGGCCCGGAACGGGTAGGCCTGGTCCGGCCGGACGGTGATCGCCGCGACGTCCCGGGTGCGGCGCTCGTGCCGGACGATCTCGCCCTGCCACCAGGGCGGCGAGGTGCGGGCGTCCTCCTCGGCGGCCTCGACCATGGTCGAGGAGATCATCCGGTAGGCGCGGCGCCAGGCCTGCTCGGCCTCGGCGCCCCAGCCGCCGCCCGCGTACCGGGCCAGCGTCTGCACCAGGCACTCCTCCACCACGACGTAGTGGCCGGTCAGCGTGCCGTACCGGCGGTGGCTGCGACCGAGCCCGGCCAGCGTGGCGCGCAGGGCCACCGGCTGGTCGATCTCGCGCACGACGGCCAGCAGGGTGCGGAACAGCCGGTCGCGGTGGGCGTCCATGGCGGCGGGGAAGAACGAGCGGAGCTCGGGGTGGCGCAGGAAGAGCAGCGCGTAGAAGTGCGCGGTGGCCCGGTCGGCGACCGGCTCGACGGCGGCGAGGCCGGCCCGGACCAGCTCGACGTCCCGGGCGGTGAGCGGCGGGTCCCCGGCGGCCCGGTCGGGCCCGGCGGCCGGCAGCGCGGCGGCGGGGGGCGCGGCCGGAAGCCGTCCGGCGGGGGTCCGCACGCCCCAGGCCTCGCTCCACCGGTCGCCCGGGCCGGCCCGGTTGAGGCCGGGCGCGTCGACGAACAGCGGGCGGAACGCGGGGGCGGGCACGGGGGCAGGGGCGGGCGCGGCCGTCGGCCCGGGCGCGGGGACGGCCGGCGGCTGCACCGGCCGGGCCGGGATCACCGGCCGGACGGGCTCCAGCAGCGACACCGGCGGCAGCACCGCCGTCGGCGCGTC
>NZ_JBHVFE010000196.1:0-15328 GCF_042801945.1 Kitasatospora sp. NPDC057542 | reverse complement strand
CCGCGACGGCGCCGGTGGGCGAGCGCACGGATACCTCCTTCGAGTCGGGGTCACGAGGACGGCCCCAGGCTCTCCCGTCCGCGCCTCATCCGGCATCTGACGGTGGAAGTAACCTCGCCTACTCCCGGGCGAGTACGCGCCCCCGGCAACCGCCGAACCTCGCCTCCCCCGGGAGTAGTACCGGACTCAGTCGGTCACCGCGAACCCCTGCGCCGTGCCCAGCCGGTGCAGCGAGGCCTGGCCGGGGATCCCGTCCGCCGCCCCCGCCTGGTACCCGCAGCGGCGCTGCCAGGCCGCGTACGCGGAGACCGTCCGGCTGCCGAACGATCCGTCCACCCACCGCTGTTCGAGCAGCCCCTCGTCCACGAGCGCCTGCTCCACGATCGCCACCTCGGCGCCGTAGGTCAGGTGCCCCTGCTCGGCCCCCGGGTCGGTCTGGGCCGCCGCGATCACGTGGGACACCGAGACCGTCCGCTGCCCGGGCAGGTAACCGAGCAGCCGGCGCAGCGAGCCCTCGCCCGGGACGCCGTCCGCCGCCTGCCCGGAGTAGCCCAGGCTCCCCTGGTAGTCCGCGTAGTTCTCGGTGTCCGCGTCCGTCCAGCTCGGGCCCGGGCCGGAGAGGTAGTGGTCGCCGAAGCCGTGCGAGACCAGCGCCCGCCCGACCGCCGTCACCTGGTAGCCCTGGGCGCCGTGGCCGTACGGCAGGCCGTTGATGCTGACCTGGTAGCGGGCGGGCGTGTCCGGGGGGACCGGGTGCTGCTGCGAGGGCGGGGTGCCCGGGGAGCCGGACCCGGCCGTGACGTCGGGCCAGGAGCCGGGATCGGTGTGGTCGTTGTACGGCACGTGGGCATGCGCATACCAGCCGCCGCGGGTCTCCCAGACCTGTTCGTCGCGGTGGCTGGAGAAGTCGGTCGGCCGGCCCATCGGCCAGGCGTCGGGCACGCCCCAGGAGGCGATCCAGGCGTGGATCCGGTCCCAGCCCGCACATGGGGTGTCGACCAGCCGCGCGTAGACGCCGCCCTGGTAGCGGCAGTAGGGGAAGAACACCGCCTCGATCTGGATCACCACCCGCCCGGCCCGGTTGGTGCGGGTCGGGCTCTCGGCGGGGCTGAGCAGGCTCTTCGAGCGGGAGTCGGCCGGGAACAGCTGTGCCGTGCGACCGCTGAACGGGTCCCAGACCAGGTGCGGCGCGCTGCCGGCGCCGCTGCCGGTGAAGTAGCCGACCAGGTTCGCGTAGGGGACCCAGTCCTGCGGTGCGGCGGCGGTCGCGTTGCGGTCCCAGGTGATGTGGGCGATGGCCTTCGGCGGGTACTGCTGATCGGTCGGCGCGTGGTCGCCGAGGTCGTGGATCTCGGCACCGGGCAGCCACAGTTCGGGCATTGTGGGCTCCTCCGAACGGCGTGAGGGCATCACCTCCGTTATCGGCAGGTCCGGCTCGCGGATTGACCCCGATGGCGCAACTTCCCCGCAGTGAACCACCCACGCTCGCCCGGCCGTTCGACTCTGCAGGGGACGTTCGCCCCTGCGTGCGATTCGGACGCCCGTGCGGGGGCGGGCGATCGTGCGGATGGGGGCGCATTCCACCCCGCCGGGCCCTCGCTGTCAATCGTTGACATCAAAAGTGGTCTAGTCCAGGGTAGTCCGGCGGACCGGCGCCGGCCCGCGCCCGGGGCCTCCGGGTGCGCCCAACTGGCGGCCATGGAACCGAATCTGACGATCCGATGGAGAAACCCGCACATGCAAAGAGTCTGCCTCGCCCTGCCCACCATGCGGCCCTGCCCCGACACCATCGCGGAACTCGCCGAGGAGGCGGCCTACGCCGTCGCGAACTTCGGGGTCGAGGTGCACCTCCTCATCCTCGACACCACCGACGCCGTGGCGTTCGCGGCGAACGCGGGCGCCGTGGCCGCGATGGAGCCCACTCCCGGCGTGGTCGTCCACCACCTCGGCGAGGCGCAGCAGCGGGAGTTCCTGCGCCGGGTCGCCGAGCGCTCCGGCGCCGCCGACCCCGAGCTGCTGCTCGACCTGATGCTCCCGCGGGCCGTCGCGTACGGTTCCTGCGTCAACCGGCTCTTCCTGGGCGCGGCCGCCCTGGGCTGCACCTCGGCGCACCTGCGCAACGACGACTTCGACTTCCAGGTCGTCGACGGCCGGAAGGTCTTCCCGATCCACCACGAGCTGCTCTCGATCGGCCGGCCGGCCGGCGAGGCGGTGGCCGGCGTGTCCCGCTCCGAACTCGACCCGGCCGACGCGGACAGGCCGGTGATGCTGGTCAGCGGCTCCTTCATCGGCGAACTCAACGTGGACATCGGTGAGATCCACGAGCGGGACCCGGCCGTCTACCGCGACGTGGTGCGTCTGTGGACCCCGCCGGTGTGGTCGGAGGAGGAGAGGGACGCGATGGTGGACGTCTCCTTCAAGGGCGCCGGCTCCGCGCCGTTCAGCGCCGACGACTCCGTCCTCGGCGTGCCCGACATCTGGGACGTCTACATGTGCAACATCGCCCTGGACCACCGGGGCTACGAGGTGCTGCCGCTGCTGCCCTCGATCGAGACCATCGGCAGCGACTACGCCCTGCTGCACGCCATGGTCCACTCCCGGCTGCCCGGCGTCACCCACAACCGCCACATCGTCAACTACTACACGCCCGAGCGCCGCACCGGCGCCGGCTTCGTCTCCTACCAGCTGCGGTTCGTCAAGTTCCTGCTCTCGATGCTGTACCTGTACCCGGTCTACGGCGGGATGATCGACCTCGGCCGCAGGCTGCTGGACGAGCGGCACGGGCTGAAGGTCGAGCCGATCCTCGACCTGGTGCGGGGCAGCGTCGACTGGGACCGGTCCGGGAACGTGCACTGCCTGGACGTCCTGGACCGCTCCTACCGCAAGCTGGGCGGCAAGTACGCCGAGCTCGCGGACGTGGTGGCCGGGCAGCGGCAGCAGCTCCTGGACGAGGCGCAGGAGGACGCCGAGCGCTGGGCGGTGCTGATGGGAGCCTGGGCTGCGCTGGTGGCCGCCGCCCGTACGGAGGGGCTCCACGTCGACGCGCAGGGGACGGCCGGGTGAGCGAGGACCTCCGGATCCGGCGGCTGGACGACGGCGACTGGGATGCCGTGGTCGCCCTGGAGCACGCCGCCTACGCGGCCGACGGCCTGTCCGAGGGCCGGGAGGCGCTGAAGTCCCGCGCGCTCGGCTCGCCGGAGACCTGCTTCGTGCTGGAGCGGCACGGCGCGGTGCACGGCTACCTGCTGAGCCTGCCGTACCCGCCCCTGCGCTGCCCGGACCTCGCCCGGCCGGAGGAGACGGCGTACGAGTCGGCCAACCTGCACGTGCACGACCTGGTGATCGCCGAAGAGCTGCGCGGACGGGACGTCGCGCTGGGCTTCATGCGGCACTTCCGGGAGCAGGCGAGCGAGCAGGGGTACGAGCGGATCTCGATGGTCGCGGTACGCGGGGCCGACATCCTGCTGCGGCTGCTCGGCTACCGGGCGCACCGGGAGGTGCCGGTGCCCGCCTGCTACGGGCGGCGGGCGGTGTACATGTCCATGCCGGTCAGTTGAGCGGCCCGCCCGCTCCCACACCGGCCCTGCGCTGACACCCCTCGCCCTCCGGCCGCGGCCTCACCCCCCGGACCCCCGGACCCCCGCACGGCCCGGCGGCCGCGGCCGACCCGGCGCTGCCACCGGACGCCCTGTGGGCCCTGACCCGACAACCGCGTTCCCCGGCCCGGGATCGTCCGGAAGCGGTTGCAGTTGCGTCTCCGTTCCGTTCGGCGTGGGTACGAACTGGGGGGCGGTCCGGGATCGTGGGAGCAACCACTCGTTCGGCAAGGGGAGTTGCCATGGGGGACGGCCGGGGGTTGGCGCCGGAGGCGGTGGCGGCGCTGTTGGGCGACGGGCCGCATCAGGCGGTGGCGGACGTCGTGCGGGCGCGGTTGCGGATGGTACCGGAGGGGGCCCGGGCCCTCGCGGCGGCGGAGGCGAGCCCGGGGGACGCGCAGGCACGGGCGCTGCTGACCGCCGCGGTCGCACAACTGCTGGCCTCGGACCAGGCGTTCGCCCAGTACCTGGCCACCACCGGGCTCGGGAAGCCGAGCGATCCGCCGACCGTGCAGCTGCGGAGCGAGCCCGGCACCGTGCAGCTGCGGGTCGGCCCGCCGTCCGCGCCGCCGCCGAGGGGCCCCACCACCGTCCAGCTGCGGACCGGCCCCGCGGCCGCCCACGCCCGGGCGCTCGCCGCCCGGAGAAGCACCACGGGGATCGTGCTGGCGCTCGCCCTGGTGCTGATCGCCGCGCTGGTCGCGCTCGGCGTGCACCTGAACTCCCGTCCGTTGCTGAAGCCGGGCGGGCCCGATCTGGCGCACGCCGCGCAGCCGCTGAGGAATCCGGCGCTGGTGCTGAGGCTGCTGCCCGACGAGAGGGCGGTGCCGGGCGACTGGCAGGTGCAGCGGGGGCCGACGGCGGCGCTCGGTACGGACGGCGAGCGGCCGTGCCTGCTGCCGGACTCCTGCGACGAACAACTCGCCTACGGCATCGTGGCGTTCGGTTCGGCTTCGGTGCAGGCCGTGGAGTTCCGGGTGGCCACCTTCGCCTCCCCCGAGACCGCCGCCCGTGCCTTCGACAGCGCGCTCGGCCGGACCGCCGGGACGAACCCGACGGTGGCCGTCCCGCAGATCGGCGACCAGAGCGCCATCCGCGTCCAAGGCTCCGTATCGGCGGTGGCACTGACCAGGGTCGGCAGCGTGCTGCTCATCGTGCGCGAGGAGGGGCCGGGCTACCAGCTCACCGTGCCCGTGCTCACCGGCCTCGCCGAGCTGGTCGCCGAGCGCGCCCGGCAGGTGCAGGAGGGGCACATCCCCGACATCTCCTGGGCGACGGCGCGCTGACGAGCGGGCGGTCAGGGCTTGTTGAGGTAGGCCAGGACGGCCAGCACCCGCCGGTTGCCGTTCTCGTCGTCGGTGAGCCCGAGCTTGCCGAACATCGAGGTGGTGTACTTGCCGATCGCGCTGTCGCTGAGGAACAGCCGTTGCGCGATGGCCTGGTTGGACAGCCCCTCCGCCATCAGGCCGAGCACCTCCAGCTCACGCCCGGTGAGCCGGTCGAGCCGCCGGTTCGAGGGGGCGGAGGAGACCAGTGCGCCGATCACGGCCGGATCCATGGCCGTCCCGCCCGCCGCCACCCGCTCCAGGGCGTCGACGAACTGCTCACCGTCAAACACGCTCTCCTTGAGGAAGTAGCCGATGCCGCCGGCGCCGTCGGCCAGCAACTCACGGGCGTACAGCTGCTCCACGTGCTGGGAGAGGATCAGCACCGGAAGCCCGGGCACCGCCCGGCGCGCGTGGAGGGCCGCCTGGAGGCCCTCGTCCGACTGGGTCGGCGGCATCCGGACGTCGACGACGGCGACGTCCGGGCGCCAGGTCAGCAGGGCGTCCAGGGTCTCGGGGCCGGTGGCGGCCGTCGCCACCACCTCGTGCCCGTAGGCCTCGACCAGCCGGACCATTCCGTCCCGCAGCAGGTAGAGGTCCTCGGCTACAACGATTCGCATGGCACCACCATCGTCACACAGGTCGGGCCGCCCGCCGGGCTGGTGAGCTCCAGGGTGCCGTCGAACACCGCGAGCCGGCGGCGCAGCCCGGCCAGCCCGCCCTCACTGCCCGTCACCGCACCGCCGCGGCCGTCGTCCC
This sequence comes from Kitasatospora sp. NPDC057542, assembly GCF_042801945.1. Taxonomy (NCBI): domain Bacteria; kingdom Bacillati; phylum Actinomycetota; class Actinomycetes; order Kitasatosporales; family Streptomycetaceae; genus Kitasatospora; species Kitasatospora sp. NPDC057542. The sequence goes on along the minus strand of NZ_JBHVFE010000196.1, from coordinate 9,648 downwards.
GGACCTCCACCACGACGCCGGTCCCGCCGTGCGCGATGGTGATCCGCACGCTCGTCGCCCGGGCGTGCTTGGTCGCGTTGGTGAGCAGTTCGGCGGCCCCGAAGTACACCGCGGACTCGATCGGCGGCTCCAGGCGGAACGGCCCGTCGGCGGCGACCACGACGTCGAGCGGGCTGTTCAGGGCGAGCGCGCGGACCGCGTCCACCAGCCCGCGCTCGTTCAGCAGCGGCGGGTTGATGCCCCGGACCAGGTCCCGCAGTTCGGCCAGCGAGCTCGCCGCCCCTGCCCGCGCCGCCCGCATCAGTGCCCTGGCCCGCTCGGGATCGGTCTCCATCAGCTTCTCGGCGGTCGCCAGCGAGAGCCCGAGCGCCACCAGCCCCGCCTGCGCGCCGTCGTGCAGATCCCGCTCGATCCGGCGGATCTCCGCGGCCTGCGCGACCGTCACATCCGCCCGGTGGGCGGTCAGTTCGTCCACCCGCTCGACCAGCAGCATCGCGGTGGACGGGCCGAGGAAGTGGACGGCCACCGGCTCCACCGGCCGCCAGGCGTACGGGGCGACGGCGACGGCCGCCACCGCGGCAAGCACCCCGACCACCCGGGCCACCGGCTCCGGCCGGAGCAGTCCGAGCACCGCCACCGCCGCCGCGGCCGGCGGGAGCGCCGCGGCCAGGCCCGCCGCGAACGGGGCGATCCCGGTGAACCGCAGGTCACGCCAGGTGGCCGGGTCGCTCCACCAGAGCCGCCAGGACTGGTCCATGACGGCGTCCCGGCGGCTGCGCTCGTACGCGTACCCGTTCCACCAGTGGCCGGTGGACATCCGGGTGACCGGCCCGGCCGTCCGGTAGCCGGCCGGGACGGCGGTGCCGGTCCACCGCTCGACCAGGAAGCGGACCGCCCGGCAGACCGGACGGGCCAGCGCGAGCGTGCCCGTGCCCACCAGCACCACGGGCAGCAGCCACGACCACGGGTTGGCCGGGCCCCACCGGATGCCCAGGGCCACGGCGGCGGCCCACACCGCCGGGATCAGCAGGGTGACGGCCGCCACCGCGCACGCCCGGACGAACCCCACCCCCACGCGTTCGACCCATGAAACCGGCTGTCTCACTGCCCCCGCCCCTCGCTCTTCGTTCGATGCTCCCACTCTGCACCCCGCGGAGCCCGTCGCTGCCCGGGTCGGCCGAGGAGTGTGGCCGGCCCCACCCCGTCGTGGGTCCAGGCCCACACCGGGCCGCCCCGGCGCCGCCCACCGTCGAAGCCATGGACCGCGCCACCCGGCCGCAGCGGGCGCCGGCGCGGAGCCGGGCCACCCGGGGAGCGCCGGCGGGGCCGTCGCCCGAATGCATGTATCGCTCTCTTGACTCACGTCACCGACCCGCCATACTGGCCTCACTCCCCGCTCGCACGACGAGGTGCCCGCCCATGGAGCTCTCCCCCTCAGCGCACGTGGACACGTTCTGTCGAGACCACCTCCCACCCTTCGATCAGTGGCCGGAACTCCTCTTCGAACTCCCGGAGTTGGCCTATCCCGACCGCCTGAACTGCGCCGCCGCCCTGCTCGACGACACCATCGAACGCCTCGGCCCGGACCGCCGCTGCCTGCTCACCCCCACCGGGCACTGGTCCTACGGCGAGCTGCGCGACCACGCCGACCGGATCGCCCGTCTGCTGACCGAGGACCTCGGCCTCGTCACCGGCAACCGGGTCCTGCTGCGCGGCCCCAACACCCCTTGGCTGGCGGCCTGTTGGCTCGGCGTGCTGAAGGCCGGCGGGGTGGCCGTCACCACCATGCCGCTGCTGCGCGCCGCCGAGTTGACCGAGCTGCACGGCATCGCCAGGCCCGTCCTCGCCCTGTGCGACCACCGGTTCCTGGACGAGCTGGACCGGGCGCGCACCCCCGGCCTGCGCGTCCTGCGCTACGGCGGCACCGGCCCCGAGGACCTCACCGCCCGCTGCGCCGCCAAGCCCACCGGCTTCCCCGCCGTCCCGACCGCCGCCGACGACGTCGCGCTGATCGCCTTCACCTCCGGCACCACCGGCCGCCCCAAGGCCACCCTGCACTTCCACCGCGACGTGCTCGCCATCGCCGACACCTTCTCCCGGCACCTGCTCCGCCCCACCTCGGAGGACCTCTTCACGGGAACCCCTCCGCTCGGCTTCACCTTCGGCCTCGGCGGCCTGCTGGTCTTCCCTCTGCGGGCGGGCGCCGCCAGCCTCCTGCTGGAACAGGCCACCCCCGAACAGCTCGCCGAACAGGTCCGCCGGCACGGGGTGAGCGTGCTGTTCACCGCGCCGACCGCCTACCGGGCGATCCTGGCCGCCGGCCTGGCCGACCGGCTGGCCGCGGTGCGACGCTGCGTCTCCGCGGGCGAGCCGCTGCCCGCCGCCGTCTGGCAGGCCTTCCACGCGGCCACCGGACAGCGGCTGATCGACGGCATCGGCGCCACCGAGCTGCTCCACGTGTTCGTCTCGGCCGCCGACCGGGACAGCCGCCCCGGATCCACCGGCCGGCCCGTCCCCGGCTTCCGGGCCACGGTCCTGGACGGGCAGGGCCGCCCGGTGCCCGACGGCGAGCCCGGGCTGCTCGCCGTCAAGGGCCCGACCGGCTGCCGCTACCTGGACGACGAGCGCCAGCGGGAGTACGTCCGCGGCGGCTGGAACGTCACCGGCGACACCTACGTCCGGGACAGCGACGGCTACTTCTGGTTCCGGGCGCGCAACGACGACATGATCGTCTCGGCCGGCTACAACATCGCCGGGCCCGAGGTGGAACAGGCGCTCGCCGCCCACCCCGACGTGGCCGACTGCGCGGTGGTCGGCGCGCCGGACGAGCGGCGCGGCGCGGTGGTCAAGGCGTACGTGGTGCTGCGTGCGGGCGTATCCGCCGCGCCGGAGACGGCGCACGGGCTCCAGGAGCACGTCAAGCGCACCATCGCGCCGTACAAGTACCCGCGGACGGTCGAGTTCGTGCCCGAGCTGCCGCGCACCGCGACCGGCAAGCTGCACCGCGCCGAACTGCGCCGACGGGCCGCGCTGACCCCGGCCAGCGTCACCGTCGAGCGCCGGGTGGAGTGGTCCGACACCGATGCCGCCGGGCACTACCACTTCTCCGCCGTGCAGCGCTGGGCCGAGGCGGCGGAGGCCGCCCTGCTGCGCCGGCTCGGGCTGGCCGAGCTGTTCGGGCGGATACCCCGGGTGCACTTCGAGGCCGACTACCGCGAGCGGCTCTGGTTCGGCGACCTGGTCCGCACCGAGCTGCGGGTGGTCCGGGTCGGCGGCTCCTCGCTGCACTACGCCTTCGAGGTGCACGGCCCGCACGGGCTGGCCGCCAGCGGGCGGATGTCGGTGGTGCACGCCGCGCCGCACGCCGGGGGTGCCGAGCCGTGGCCCACGCAGGTCCGCCGCACCCTGGCGGAGGCCGGGCCGCAGCAGCCCGAGGTGGTCGCATGAACGAGGCCGCCACCTCCACAGCCCGCCGGATCGCGGTGATCGGCGCCGGCCCCGGCGGGCTCTACTTCGCCGCCCTGGCCAAGCAGCTGGCACCCGGCCGGGAGCTCACCGTCTTCGAACGGGACGCCCGGGACGACGAGTTCGGCTTCGGCGTGGTCTTCTCCGACGAGACCCTCGACGGCATCGCCCGGGCCGACCCGCGCGTCTTCGCCGCGATCAGCGCCGAGTTCGCCCGCTGGAGCGACATCGACATCCGCTACGCGGGCGAGGTCCGCACCAGTGGAGGCCACGGTTTCGCCGCCCTGGACCGCAACCGGCTGCGCGCCATCCTGCAACAGCGCTGCGCCGAGCTGGCGGTGGACGTGCGCTACCGCACCCCGGCCCCGCCCGTCGACCGGCTGGCCGCCGAGTACGACCTGGTGGTGGCCGCCGACGGCATCCGCTCCGGCACCCGGGCCGCCCACCCGGAGAGCTTCCGCCCCGAACTGGACGAGCGCCACTGCCGCTACATGTGGCTCGCCACCGACAAGGTCTTCGAGGCCTTCACCTTCATCGTCGAGCAGTACGACTTCGGCGTGCTCCAGGTCCACGCCTACCCGTACAGCGCCACCCGCTCGACCTTCATCGTCGAGGCGGCCGCGGACGCCTGGCGCCGCGCGGGCTTCGAGGCCCTCGCCGCACGGGAGCCGGCGCGCGGCGAGAGCGACCTGGCGAGCGTACGGCGCTGCGCGGAGCTGCTCGCCGGGCACCTGGACGGCCACCGGCTGATCCCCAACGCCTCCCGCTGGATCCGCTTCACCACGGTGCGGAACGCGAGCTGGCGCCACCGCAACGTGGTCCTGCTCGGCGACGCCGCGCACTCCGCGCACTTCTCGATCGGCTCGGGCACCAAGCTCGCCCTGGAGGACGCCCTCGCCCTGGCCGCCGCACTGAGTGAACAGCCCACCCTGGAGGAGGCGTTGGCGGGCTACGAGGCCGAGCGGCGCCCGGTGGTGGAGTCCACCCAGCGCGCCGCACAGGCCAGCCTGGAGTGGTTCGAGACCATCGGGCGGCGGGCCGGGCAGGGCGCCGACCAGTTCGCCTTCAACCTGCTCACCCGCAGCCGGAGAGTCACCTACGGCAGCCTGCGGGCCCGCGACCCGGCCTTCGTGGACGCCGTGGACACCGCCTTCGGCGGCTCGCCCGGGACGCCGCCGATGTTCCTGCCGCTGAGGCTGGGAGCGCTGGAGCTGCGCAACCGCGTTGTGGTGCCCCCGCTCGCCACCTTCACCTCCCCCGACGCGCTGCCCAGCGGCTTCGACCGGGCCCAGCTGACCGGGCACGCGCTCGGCGGCGCGGGGCTGGTGCTCGCCGGGATGACCGCGGTCAGCCCCGAGGGCCGGGCCACCGATCGGTGCCCGGGCCTGTGGACCGACCACCAGGAGGCCGCCTGGCGCCAACTTCGCGACGCCGTCCGGTCGGTGAGCGACACCCCGCTCGGCATCCAGCTGACCCACGCCGGCCGCCGGGGCGCGTCCACCGCTCCCGGCCCCGACGGCATCGGGCGCCCGCTCGCCGGCGGCTGGCCGCTGATCGCCCCCTCGGCCATCCCCTGGGACGCCGACAGCCCGGTGCCGCACGAGGCGAACGACATCCAATCGGCCGCCGTCACCGCCGACTTCGCGGCCGCCGCCGAGCGGGCCGCCCGGGCCGGCTTCGACGTGCTGGAGCTCCAGTTCGGCCACGGTCACCTGCTCTCCTCCTTCCTCTCCCCGCTCACCAACCACCGCACCGACCACTACGGCGGCCCGCTCACCCACCGGCTGCGGCTACCGCTGGAGGTGCTGACGGCGGTACGCGCCGTCTGGCCGGCCGGACGGCCGCTGCTGGTGCGGATCTCGGCAAGCGACTGGGCGCCCGGCGGCACCACCGAGGAGGAGACCGTGGCGATCTGTCGCGCGCTCGCCGCGGCCGGGGCGGACGCGCTGGACGTCTCCACCGGCGAGGTGGTGGCGCACCAGCGGCCACCGTACGGGCGCGGCTACCAGACACCCTTCGCCGAGCTGGTCCGCACCGCCACCGGCCTGCCGACCGTCGCGGTCGGCGCGATCTCCGGGTACGACGACGCCGACTCCGTCCTGCTGGCCGGGCGGGCCGACCTGGTCGCGGTCGGCCGGGCCCACCTGTACGACCCGCTCTGGACGCTGCACGCCGCCACCGAGCGGGGCCACACCGGTCCGGGCGCCCGCTGGCCCGAGCCCTGGCGGGCGGGCAGCCGCAAACCGCCGGGCCCGAACGCCGACCGGGTCGCCCCGCGCCTGCACCTGCTGCGCGAGCCGCCCGCGCCCGTCCACCGCCGCTGGTCACCACCCCTTCCCGAGGAGTGACGAGGAACCATGCCCCACCTGCCCCGCTTCACCGCCGCCGCCGTCCAGGCCGCCCCGGTCTACCTGGACCCGGCCGCCACCGTCGACAAGGCCGTCGCGCTGATCCACGAGGCGGCCCGGCACGGCGCCGAACTGGTGGTCTTCCCCGAGGTCTTCGTGCCCGGCTACCCGTACTGGAACTGGACGATGAACCCGGTGCAGGGCTCGCCCTGGTACGAGCGCCTGTACCGGGCCGCCGTGGACGTCCCCGGCCCGTACGTCGACACCCTGTGCGCCGCCGCCCGGCAGGCCGGAGTGGTGCTGGTGATCGGGATCAACGAACGCGGCCGGCACAGCCTCGGACTGCTGTACAACACCCTGCTGATCATCGACGCGAACGGCGAACTGCTCAGCGTGCACCGCAAGCTGATGCCGACCTGGGCCGAGAAGCTGACCTGGGCGCAGGGCGACGGCAGCACCCTCACGGTGCACCCCACCACCGTCGGCCCGCTCGGCGCGCTGGCCTGCGGCGAGAACACCAATCCGCTGGCCCGCTTCACCCTGCTGGCACAGGGCGAACTGGTCCACGCCGCCTGCTACATCGCACTGCCGGTGGGCCCGGAGGACTACGACATGGCGGACTCGATCGCACTGCGCACCGCCGCCCACTGCTTCGAGGGCAAGGTGTTCTCCGTCGTCTCCTGCTCCACCGTCTCGCCCGAGATGGTGGACCTGCTCGCCGGCGACGACCCGCAGGTCCGCAAGCAGCTCGCCCGCCCGCACAGCGCCCTGTCCGGGATCTTCGGCCCGGACGGCCGCGCCGTCACCGAACCGCTGGTGGACGAGGAGGGCGTCGTCTACGCCGAGATCGACCTCGGCCGCTGCATCCAGCCCAAGCAGATGCACGACATCGTCGGCCACTACAACCGCTTCGACGTCTTCCGGCTGCACGTGGACAACCGCCCGCTGCGACCGCTGGTGTTCCCCGAGGAGGAGGCATGACCGGACCCGAACGCTCCCCCGAGCACGACGACGACCGGATCGGCCGGTCCAGAGTCACCGACAGCCCGGAACTGCGCGCATACTACGAGGAGTTGGCCGAACACGAGGCCGGCGCCCTGTGGACGGTCGCGAACGAGATCGAGCCCTGGTACCCGCAGCCGAAGTCCGTCCCGGTGCTCTGGCGCTACGCCGACCTCCGCCCGCTGGTGCGCAAGGCGCTGCCGCTGGTGAAGGCCGACGACGCCGGCCGCCGGGTGGTGATGCTGGTGAACCCCGGCCGCCGCGAACTGAGCGCCGCCGTAGGACTGTTGTACACCGGCCTGCAGATCATGGGCCCCGGCGAGGCGATGACCGCGCACCGCCACCAGGCCTCCGCGCTGCGCTTCGTCCACGAGGGCACCGGCGCCTGGACCGTCGTGGACGGGCAGAAGCTCAGGGTCGGCCCGCGCGACTTCGCGATCACCCCGAACAACACCTGGCACGAGCACGGCAACGAGGCCGACGACGCGCCGGTGATCTGGCAGGACGGCCTGGACATCCCGCTGGTCAACACCCTCGACGCCAACTTCTACGAGGTCCACCCGGAGCTGTACCAGCGGCCGGGGCCGGTCATCAACTCCTCGCTGCTCAGCTACGGCGGCAACCTGCTGCCGTACGGCGCCGAGAAGTGGACCCGGCCCTACTCGCCGCTGTTCGGCTGGCCCTGGGAACCCAGCTACCACGCACTGTGCCGGCTCGCCCGTGCCGCCGAGGGATCGCCCTACGACGGCGTGATCATGGAGTACACCAACCCGGTCACCGGCGGCCCGGTGATGCCGACCATGTCCGCCCACCTGCAACTGCTGCGCCCGGGCCAGGCCACCCGCGCCCACCGGCACACCGGCTCGGTGGTGTACACCGCGGCCAAGGGCCGCGGCGCCTCGGTGATCGCCGGCCGGCGCTTCGAGTGGCAGCAGGGGGACATCTTCGTCGTCCCGTCCTGGGCCTGGCACGAGCACGCGAACCTCGACCAGGGCGAGGACGCCTGCCTGTTCTCCTTCGACGACTTCCCGGTGATGCACTCGCTCGGCCTGTACCGCGAGGAGGCCCACCCCGACGGGCACCAGCCCACCACCACCGCCTGACCAGGAGCCCCACCGCCATGCACCTGCTGACCTTCCGCGCCGACGGCGCCGACACCCCGCGACTCGGCGCCCGGCTCGACGGCGACCGGGTCGCCGACCTGGCCGTCCTCGCCACCGCCGCCGGAGCCCGACTTCCCCCCGATCTCCTGGGGTTGATCCGCGCCGGCGGGCCCGCCCTGGCCACCGCCCGCGAACTGCTCGCCGGGGCCCCGGCCACCAGGCCGCTCGCCGAGGTCTCGCTGTGCGCGCCACTGCGCCCCGGCAAGATCGTCGGCGTCGGCCTCAACTACGTGGAACACGTGGCCGAGTCGCACCGCACGCTGGACACCGACCGCGAACTGCCCGACCGTCCGGTGCTGTTCGGCAAGCCCTCGACCGCCGTCACCGGCCCGGGCGGGCCCATCCTGCACAACGCCGACCTCACCAAGCAGCTCGACTGGGAGTGCGAACTCGCCGTGGTGATCGGCGCAACGGCCTTCCGGGTGGCCGAGGCGGACGCCCTGCGGCACGTGTTCGGCTACAGCATCGTCAACGACGTCAGCGCCCGCGACCAGCGCCGCTCCGGCCAGTGGTTCTTCTCCAAGGGCCAGGACAGCTACGCGCCGTTCGGCCCGGTCGTGGTGACGGCCGACGAGATCCCCGACCCGCAGCGGCTCGACCTCTCGCTGAAGGTCAACGGCGAACTGCGGCAGGACTCCAACACCCGCCACATGCTGTTCGGCGTCGCCCGGCTGATCGCCGACATCTCCTCCGGCGTCACCCTGGAACCGGGCGACGTGATCGCCACCGGCTCCCCCTCGGGCGTCGGCGCCGGGATGGTGCCCCCGCAGTTCCTCCAGCCCGGCGACCTGGTCGAGGCCACCATCGAACGGATCGGCACGCTCGCCAACCCGGTGATCGACGCCCGCTGACCGATCGACGCCCACCGAAGGGGGCCCGCAACCGATGACCACCTACCGGATCGGCCAGATCGTCCCGAGCTCCAACGTCACCATGGAGACCGAGGTCCCCGCCCTGCTGCGGGCCCGCGAGGCGGTCGCCCCCGAGCGGTTCACCTTCCACTCCAGCCGGATGCGGATGACCAGGGTCACCCCCGAGCAACTGCGCGCCATGGACGCCGAGTCCGACCGCTGCGCCGCCGAGCTCTCGGATGCCCGGATGGACGTGATCGGGTACGCCTGCCTGGTCGCCGTGATGGCCACCGGCCCCGGCTACCACCGCGAGGCCGAACGGCGGCTGCACCTGCGCACCGTCGAGAACGGCGCCCCCGCGCCCGTGGTCACCAGCGCCGGTGCCCTGGTCGCCGGGCTGCGCGAACTCGGGGCCGCGAAGGTCGCCATGGTCACCCCGTACCTGCGGCCGCTGGCCCGGACGGTGGTCGAGTACCTCGCCGCGGAGGGCATCGAGGTGCTCGATCACGCCGCCCTGGAGATCGCCGACAACCTGGACGTCGCCGCCCACGACCCGGCCCTGCTGCCCGCGATCGCCCGCGCTCTCGCGTACGCCGAGGCGGACGCGGTGGTGCTCTCGGCCTGCGTGCAGCTGCCCTCGCTGTCCGCCGTCGAGGAGGCCGAGCAGCAACTGGGCAAACCGGTGGTCTCGGCCGCCGTCTGCACCGCCCACCAGCTCCTGCGGGCCCTCGGTCTGCCCGCCTTCGCCCCCGGCGCCGGACACCTGCTCTCCGGCGCCTACGCATAGGGCGGGTCCGACGGTTCGCGCCGCGCGGGAAC
>NZ_JBHVFE010000195.1:0-15330 GCF_042801945.1 Kitasatospora sp. NPDC057542 | reverse complement strand
GGAGATGTCCGGGCCGGGGCCGGACCGGCTGCCGCGGGGCCGCGGTCGGCCCCGCGCCGGCGGTTGCGGTGGTCCGGCCGCTGGTGCCAGGCGCCTACCGCCGGTGCCAGGCGGCGAGGAGCTCGGCCTCCTGGGCGGGGCTGAGGGTGTCCGGCACATGCTCGAACGGCTGGATGTCGCGGGCGGTTTCGGCCACCGGGCGCAGGGCGAGGCCGGTGGCGAGGGCACGCGCCGGATCGGCGGTGCTGGTGGCGCGGGTCTCCGGGATCGCCGGCCAGAGCGGGAGCGCCCGCTGCGTGACGCCGGCGGTGTGGAGGAACTCCTCGGACACCCAGGTGAGGGTGGTGCCGGGCGGGGCGACCGCCGAGGCGATGGCGTCGAGCAGGTCGCCCATGCCGAACGGCGGGGCAGTGGCGGCGTGGTGGGCGCCGGAGGCGCCCCGCTCCAGCAGGGCGACCATCCAGGCGGCGAGGTCGCGGGCGTCGACCACCTGGACCGGTGCGTCCGGCCGGCCGGGGGCGAGCACCTCGCCGCCCCGGGCGAGGCGCTCCACCCAGTAGTCGAAGCGGTGGGTGTAGTCCCGGGGGCCGATCACGTACGTCGGGCGGACCAGCAGCGTCTCCGGGCCGAAGGCCTGCCGGGCGGCGCGCTCGCACTGGACCTTGAGGACGCCGTAGCTCTCGGCGGTGACCTCCTCGGCCTCCGGGCCGTCGGCGGGCAGCAGCGGGGAGTCCTCGGCGTAGCCCGGGGCGGCCGGGACGTCGTACACCGAGAGCGAGGAGACCAGCAGGTAGCGCCCGGCCGCGCCGGGGTCGAGGGCGGCCGCCAACTCCCGGACCTGGCGCGGGAAGTAGGCACACAGGTCGACGGTGGCGTCCCAGCTGCGGCCGCGCAGCACGGACAGGTCGGCGTCGCGGTCGGCGATCAGGTGGGTGGCGTCCGGGAGCAGCCCGGGGCCGGTCCGGCCCCGGTGCAGCACCGTGACCTCGTGGCCGGCGGCCAGAGCCGCCTCGGCGAAGTGGAAACCGATGAAGCGGGTGCCGCCGATGACCAGAATGCGCATCCGAACATCGTGCCAGCCCGCCCCGCGGCGGCGCCAATCGGTGCGTGGTTGTTGCCCGAGTTGTGGGTGGGGCGGGTGAGTCGGGGGCCGGTATGGAGGGTTCCGGGGGGAAGTGTGTTCGACGGTCAACGGCGTGAGGCGGCTGTCGCCGACGGTGGCGGGCCGTGGTCGGCCGGTTTTCGCTGGTCAGTCGCGCGCGGGCGGGGCGGGCAGTGCGACCGTGACGGCCTCGTAACGCCTGATGCCGGGTCAAAGTTCCTGGTTTCCCGGCGAACTTGTGTGAAGTCCCTTTAAGCTCCCGTTAACGATGGCGGCTTTCCGCCACTCGCGAACTCGCTTACGAGAGCGGGCGGGCGGAAGACCCGAACTGGACAATGAGAGCAGGGATGACGACGACAAGTGAACGTACCGCCGGTGCCGCGCGCGGCCCGGGCGGGGGGCGGACGGGTCCACCCGGCCGCCGTGCCGCGGGCCTTCGCACCGCGGGCGGCGCGGTGACGCTGGCCTTGCTGGCCGGTTCCTGGTCCCTGGCGGCGGCCCCACCGGCCTTCCCCCAGACCGGGGACGGCACGGTGGCGGTCCACGTGATCCGGGCCGTGGACACCGACGGTGTCTGGACGCCGGGGCTGGAATCGGGCATGGCGGGCGTGAAGGTGACGCTCACCGACGCCGCCGGGGTCTCGATCGAGGGCACCACGGCGGCGGACGGCACCGTGACGCTGGCGCCGGCCGCGAGCAAGCTGACCGGCGGCAAGTACCGGGTCCAGGTGGTGAACCCGAAGCCGGGCGTGCTCTACCCGGCCTTCGCCTCCCGCGAGGGTCTGAGCGGCGGGCCGAACAAGCTGAGCTCCAACGAGGAGTTCGTCGACCTCTCCGGCGGCAAGAAGGTGGAGATCACCACGGGGCTCTGGAGCCCGGGTGACTACTGCCAGAAGAACGCGCCGCTGGTGTCGACCTGTCAGAACCCGCCCGCGGACGGGGACGCCCAGCACACGCTGGTGTCCTTCCCGTACGAATCCCGCGGAACGGCCGGCACCGGCTTCACCCTGACCGACGTGGCCACAGCCGGGCAGACCGGCAACCTCTACGGCATCGCCTGGAACAAGGCCGACCGGAGGGTGTTCTCCTCGGCCCAGGCCAAGCGGACCACCAAGTACGGTGACGGCGGCCCCGGCGGGATCTACGTCACCGATTGGGACAAGAAGAAGACCACGCTGTTCGCCACCGTCCCGAACGCGGGCACCACCCCGCACACCGGGGGCAACGACGACGGCTTCCTGGCCGCGGTGGGCAAGGAGAGCCTCGGCGGCATCAAGATCACCGACGACGGCAAGGACCTCTTCGTCGTCAACCTGAACGACCGCAAGCTGTACCGCTACGACGCCACCGCGGCGACGGCGGCCGAGCCCAAGGCCGCCTACGCCATCCCGGACCCGGGCTGCCCGGCATCGGGGGACTGGCGTCCGTACGGCCTCGGCATCCAGGACGGCACCGGCTTCCTCGGTGGCGTCTGCTCGGGCGAGTCCACCGGCAAGGCCTCGGACCTGCGGGCCGTGGTGCTGCCGTTCGACCTGTCCACCGGCGCGTTCAAGTCGGCGGTGCTGAACCAGCCGCTGGACTACCCGCGCGGCACCACGGTCGGCGGGCCGTGCCCCGGCACAGGCTGGTTCCCGTGGCAGGACACCTTCCCGACCAGCCAGAAGGGCCAGGCCTGCGGGGACAACTACCTGGCCAACCCCGAGCCGGCGGTGGCCGAGATCGCCTTCGAGACCGACGGCTCGATGCTGCTCGCCTTCCGGGACCGCTTCGGCGACCAGTCGGCGGCCGCCCCGACGGGCGCGGCGATGACCAAGGTCCTGCCCGGCGGTGACCTCCTCAAGGCCTGCCTGGCGAACGGCACGTACGTGCTGGACACCAACCTGGGCTGCGGGTCCACGGCCAAGGGCCAGCGGTTCTTCGACAACGCCCGGATCGGCCACAACAACCCCGCCAACGCCGGGATGGCGTTCTCGAAGGTCGAGGACTCCATCGTGGTCTCGGGCTACGACAGCGACAGCCGGGCCTACGGCTATGGCAGCGCCTTCCAGAAGCGCGACGGCAAGGCGGACGGCGGCGTGCGGCTCAACACGGGCTCCGCCATCCCGCCGTTCGGCAAGGGCGCCGCGATGGGCGACCTGGAGGTCCTCTGCGACCAGGCGCCGCTCCAGATCGGCAACCGGGTCTGGTACGACCCCGAGCGCAGCGGCCTCCAACTGCCGGGCCAGAAGCCGGTACCGGGCGCCACCGTGCACCTGTACGACGAGGCGGGCAAGCTCGTCGGCACCACCAAGACGACCGAGCGCGGCGAGTACTACTTCGACAACAGCAACGTCGAGGGCGGCCTCAAGCCGAGGACCAAGTACACGATCAAGCTGGACAACCCCGCCGACTACGCCAAGGACGGCCCCCTCTTCCAGTGGGTGCCGACCGACCACGACGTCGGTGACAACCACTTCATCGACTCCAAGGGCATCGTTCCGAAGGGCGGCAAGTTCCCGGAGCGGGCACTGACCACCGGCGGCCCCGGCGAGAACGACCACACCTACGACTTCGGTTTCCGCCTTCAGGAGGGTGCGCTGCGCCTGGTCAAGCACGACCAGGACGGCAAGCCGCTGGCGGGCGCCAAGTTCCAGCTGTGGCACGAGACCAACGGGACCGACGGGCTCCAGCCGACCGGCGACAAGCCCGACACCAAGGTCGGTGAGCCCTGCACGACCGGCGCCGACGGCATCTGCCAGGGCACCGGGGTGCCCGGGACGTACTACTGGCAGGAGCTGAGCCCGCCGGCCGGCTACGAGGCACCGGAGGTCACCGTCTTCGGTCCGCTGAAGCTGACCTCGGCGAACCTCGACGCCGGTGTGGAGGTGACGGCCGTCAACAAGCTGATCCCGACGCCGACGCCCACCCCGACTCCGACCGAGACGCCGACCCCGGCGCCGACGTCGGAGGCTCCGGTGCCGCCGGCCCCCGCCCCGCAGCCTCCCGCACCCGGGCAACTGCCCCACACCGGTGCGAGTGAGGGGATGCCGATCGCATTGACCAGTGCGGCGGCGCTGATCGTCCTCGGCACCGCCATGGTGCTGGTGGTCCGCAGGCGCAAGGCCGCCCAGCGCGGCTAGCGTTCGCAGTGGGTGGGCCCGGTGCGGGGAGACCGGCACCGGGCCCGAATCGGGCGGGTTCGTGGGACCGTTGGGTCCTCCGGACCCGCCCGACTGTCGTGTCCGATCGAGGAAAGGGAGCGGCTGCATGCCCCGCAAGACGAAGGCCGAGGCCCGCGCGCCCCGCCGGGCCCGGGCCGGCTGGCTCAAGGCCCTGATCGCGATCGTGGTGTGCGGCGCCGCGGCGGGCGGCGTGGCCGTCTACCGGACGGTCTCCGAGGAGGCCGCCGAACGCCCGGTGACCACCGACGAGGCGGGCCGGCTCGCGCTGTCCCGCCTGAACCTCTACCAGGCGAGCCCGGTGGCGGTGACGCTCACGGCCGACGAGGGCGGGGGCGTCACCATCCGGGTCGACGGGATCGTCGACTACCGCAACCACCGGGGCGTGGGCCGCTACCGGACCACCGGTGCGAGCGGACCGCTGGACCACGGCCTGATCGTCTGGGACACCGGCGGCCTCGGACTGGCCCCCGACCCGGCCGGCACCGCCACCGATGTCCCGGCCTGGCAGCAGGCCGAGCACATCCCGCGCCAGGGCTGGTCGCCGCGGACCTACACCGCGGACCCGCTGGACGCCGGGCTGAACCTGCTGGTCCAGCTCGGTGCCGACCGTCCCGACAACCCGCTGCTGCTCGCCCAGTCCGGGGCCCGCTGGCTGGGCCAGGAGCGGATCGACGGCCGGGGCTACGACCGCTTCGCCGGTCCGCGCGCCCAGGGCGCCGCGCCCGACGGTGCCCGCTCGCCGCTGACCTACTGGGTCGACGGCGACGGCGGGCTGCGCCGGGTGACGATGCGGATGCCGGGGCTGGGCACCCCGGCCACCGTCGACTTCACCGGGCGGCAGGCGGACGCCAAGCTGCCCGAGGCCCCGTGGCTCACCGGCTGACCCAGCACCGCCGGAAGGCCGCGGGACAGGGCGGTCAGCCGTACAAAAATCGTTGGTGAGGCAGCAATAGCTTCATCATCTTCCGTTCACCCGGACTCGGCTGCCAGCATCGGCGCACCGTCACCGCCCGAGGGAGTAGCCGATGAACCGCCCCCGTTCCCTGCGCTGTCTGGCCGCACTGTCCCTGGTCGTCCTGGCCGCCACCGCCTGCGGGCGCTCCGACCAGGGCGGCTCCCCGGCCGCCGGCGCGGCGCAGGCCGCGCAGAACTCCGGGAAGAGCGCCGCCGAGCTGCTCCCGGCGAAGAACAAGCAGAGCGGCGTGCTCAGAGTGGCCACCTCCGTCGGCTACCCGCCGATGGAGATGTACAAGACCGGGACCACCGAGCTGACCGGGGTCGACCCGGACCTCGCCGCCGCCGTCGCCGGGAAGCTCGGCCTGAAGCTGGAGCTCGCCAACTCCTCCTTCGACGGCCTGATCCCCGGCCTCCAGGCCGGCCGCTACGACCTGGTGATGTCCTCCATGACGGACAGCGCGCAGCGCCGCCAGGCTGTCGACTTCGTGGACTACTTCCGCACCGGCGGCGTGATCATGACGAAGAAGGGCAACCCCGAGGGCATCAAGTCCATCGAGGACCTCTGCGGCAAGAAGGTGGTCCTCGCCAAGGGCAGCTCCAACCTGGAGATCGGCGAGCAGCAGAACGCCAAGTGCGCCGCCAAGATGGCGATCTCGCAGAGCGAGGACGCCCCGACCGGGCTGCTCCAGCTGGACAGCGAGCGGGCCGTGGCCACGATCGTGGACTACCCGGTGGCGCAGATGTTCGTGCAGAGCAGCGGCTCCTACGAGGTGCTGCCGGAGCAGTACGGAACGGCGCCGTGGGGCATCGCGGTGGCGAAGAAGGACTCCGGGCTGCGCGACGCGGTGCAGAAGGCGCTCCAGGAGCTGATCGAGAGCGGCGAGTACCGCAAGGTGCTGGACACCTACCAGGTCGGCGGCAGCGCGGTGGAACGCGCCACCGTCAACGCGGCGCAGTGAGATCAGCGGCACCGACGAGATGAGCACCGACATGAGAGACCCCGCGATGCCCGCAGACCCCCCGATGCCCGCCCCGGCGGGCCATGTGCCCCCCGCCGCGGGCGCGTCCGACGACGACCTGGCCTTCGAGGTGACCGGCCGGCCCCGCCCGGCGCGCTGGTTCGCCGTGCTGGCGGCCGCCTTCGTCGCCGTCTGGCTCGCCTGGACCGTCATCGTCAACCCGAACCTGCACTGGGACATCGTCGCCAGGTACCAGTTCGACGGCGTGATCCTGGAAGGGCTCTGGGTGACGGTCCAACTCACCCTGATCTCCCAGGTGGTGGGCATCGTCATCGGCGTGGTGGTCGCGGTGATGCAGCTGTCCGACAGCCCGGTGCTGCGGACCACCGCCGGCGCGTACACCTGGTTCTTCCGCGGCACCCCGCTGCTGGTCCAGCTGATCTTCTGGTTCAACCTGGCGCTGCTCTTCCCGGAGATCAGCATCGGCATCCCGTTCGACGGGCCCAAGCTGGTCAGCTGGCAGTCCAACACCCTGATCACCGGCTTCGTGGCGGCGCTGCTCGGCCTGTCGATCAACGAGGGCGCCTACATGTCCGAGATCGTCCGGGCCGGCATCCAGAGCGTCGACCCCGGGCAGCGCGAGGCCGGTGCCTCGCTGGGCATGTCCAACCGGCAGATCCTCACCCGGGTGGTGCTGCCGCAGGCGATGCGGGTGATCATCCCGCCGTTCGGCAACCAGTTCATCTCGATGCTGAAGACCACCTCGCTGGTCTCCGTCATCGCCGGCGCCGACCTGATGACCGTCTCGCAGCACCTCTACCTCGCCAACTTCGAGGTGATAGCGCTGCTGATCGTCGCGTCCATCTGGTACCTGGTGCTCACCACCATCGCGAGCGTCGCCCAGCACGCGGTGGAGCGGAGGTTCAACCCGGCCGGCGCCCCGCCGGCGCTGCACCGCCGGGTGCTGGCCAACCTGAGGCCCGGGCGCGGCGGAGCGCAGAAGCGGACGACGAAGAAGGGGGAGGGCGCATGAGGACGATCGACCTGGACAAGCCGGGCGGGCCGGCCACCGAGGTGGTCCTGTCGGCGCGGAAGGTGCGCAAGCGTTTCGGGGACCTGGAGGTGCTGCGCGGTATCGACCTGGAGGTGCGGGCGGGGGAGGTGCTCTGTGTGATCGGGCCCTCCGGCTCCGGCAAGTCCACGCTGCTGCGCTGCTTCAACCACCTGGAGAAGATCGACGCCGGGCGGATCGAGGTGGACGGCGAACTGGTGGGCTACGAGCCGCACGGCGCCTCCGGGAGCAGGCTGCGCGAGCGCCGGCCGCGCGACATCCGCCACCAGCGCGAGCGGATCGGCATGGTCTTCCAGCGCTTCCACCTCTTCCCGCACCGCACCGCGCTCCAGAACGTGATGGAGGGCCCGATCGCGGTCAAGCGCCGCCCGCGCGAGGAGGCCGAGCGCCGGGCCCGCGACCTGCTCGCCCGGGTCGGCCTGGCCGACCGCGCCGACCACTACCCGGGCCAGCTCTCCGGCGGTCAGCAGCAGCGGGTGGCGATCGCCCGGGCCCTGGCCATGGAGCCGACCATGATGCTCTTCGACGAGCCCACCTCCGCGCTCGACCCCGAGCTGGTCGGCGAGGTGCTCGGCGTGATGCGCGACCTCGCCCGCAGCGGCATGACGATGATCGTCGTCACCCACGAGATGGGCTTCGCCCGCGAGGTCGCCGACCGGGTCGTCTTCATGGACCAGGGCGCCGTCGTGGAGGCCGGCAGCCCGGCCGAGGTGTTCACCGCCCCGCGGCACGACCGCACCCGGGCCTTCCTCTCGACGGTGCTCTGATGGGAGCGATGGGACTGATGGGAGCGGACGTGACCACGACCCCGGCCGACCTGCTGCTGCGCGGCGCCACCCTGGTGGACGGCACCGGGGCGCCCGCCCGCCCGGCCGACCTCGCCGTCGCGGCCGGCCGGGTCACCGTACTGCCGCCGGGCACCACCGTGGCCGCGACCGAGACGCTGGACGTCACCGGACGGGTCGTCACCCCCGGTTTCGTCGACGTCCACACCCACTCGGACGCGCTCGCCGCCCCGTTCGGCGGCGGCACCCACACCGACGGCGACGCCCTGGACGAACTGCGGCTCGCCCCGCTGCTCCAGGGCGTCACCACGGAGATCAGCGGCAACTGCGGGATCAGCCTGTTCCCCGCGCTGCCCGAGCGGCTGCCCGAACTGGCCGAGCACCTGCGGGTCTCGTTCGGCCTCGGGCCGGTGCTGCCCGCCGAGGACTTCGACGCCTTCGCCGCCGGCCAGCGGCCCGAACTGCGCCGCAACCACATCACCTCGCTGGTCGGCCACGGCACGCTGCGCGCCGGGGTGATGGGCTTCGAGGACCGCCCGCCCACCCCCGAGGAGCTGGCCGCCATGTGCGAACTGCTCGACCGGGCGCTGGCCCAGGGCGCGGCCGGGCTCTCCACCGGCCTGATCTACCCGCCGGGCGTCTACGCGGACACCGAGGAGATCGTGGCCCTGGCGACGGTCGCCGCGCGGCACGGCAAGCCGTACGTGACGCACCTGCGTGACGAGATGTCCCAGGTGGAGAAGGCCCTGGAGGAGGCGCTGGAGATCGCGGTGCGCTCCGGTGCCCCGCTCCAGGTCTCCCACCACAAGACCGCCGGCCGGCACGCCTGGGGCGCCACCCTGCGCACCCTGCCGCGACTGGAACAGGCCCGCGCCGAGGGCGTGGACGTGCTCTGCGACGTCTACCCGTACACCGCCGGCAGCACCGTGCTGCACGCGATGCTGCCACCGTGGACCAGCGAGGGCGGGGTGGCCGCCCTGCTGGAGCGGCTGCGCAGCAAGGAGGCGCGGGACCGGATCCGGGCGGACATCGCGAACGGCGTCGAGGGCTGGGAGAACACCGTCGGCAACGGCGGCTGGGACCTGATCTCGGTGGCCGCCGCCCCGGCCCGCCGCGCCGCCGAGGGCCGCCGGATCGCCGACCTGGCCGCCGAGCGCGGCACCGACCCGGTGGACTACGTCTGCGACCTGCTGCTGGAGGCCCAGGGCGAGGTGACCATCATCAGCCACTCGATGCGCGAGGACGACGTCCGCCGGGTGCTGGCCAGCCCGCTGTCGATGATCGGCTCGGACGGCGTGCCCAAACCCGGCCGCCCGCACCCCCGCTGGGCGGGCAGCTTCGCCCGGGTGCTCGGCCACTACGGGCGCGAGCACGGGCTGCTGCCGCTGGAGCTCGCGGTGCACAAGATGACCGGCCTGCCCGCCGCGCGGTTCGGGCTGACCGGGCGCGGCGTGGTCCGGGACGGCGCCGTCGCGGACCTCGTGGTACTGGACCCGGCGGCCGTCCTGGACGGCGCGACCTTCGAGCAGCCGCTGCTGCCGCCGGCCGGCGTGGAGACCGTCGTGGTGGCCGGGCGGGTCGCGGTGCGCGGCGGGCGGCCGACCGCGATCCGGGCCGGAGAGGTGGTGCGGGTCCGATGAGCCTCGCCCAGGTGGCCGCCGCCGCGCGCAGCTCGGCGGCGCTCCCGCTGACCCTCGCGGTGGCCGCCGTCGACGTGGACGCCCCCGGCCCGGACACCGGTGCCGACGGCGGTGCGGTCGGGGTGGACGACACCGTCGTGCTGCCCGTCGCCAGTGCCTCCAAGCTGCTGCTGCTGGCCGAGGTCGCCCGGCGGCTGGACACCGGAGAACTGACGGCCGGGCAGCCGGTGGAGATCCTCCCCGAGGACGTCACCGGCGGCACCGGCCTGCTCGGCCGGCTCAGCCGCCCGGGCTGGACGGTGGAGGACCTGGCCTGGCTGACCGCCGCGGTCAGCGACAACACCGCCACCAACGCGCTGCTGCGGCTGGTCGGCCTGCCGGCCACCGCACGGCTGGCGCGCGACCTCGGCCTGGAACGGCTCACCCTGCACGACCGGGTGCGCGACGAGCGCGGGCCGGACGTCCCGCCGGTCTTCGCCACCGGCACCGCCCGCGACCTGGCCCGCCTGGTGGCCCTCGCGGTCCAGGGCACCATGGCCACCCCGGCGGCCTCGGCCCGGCTGCTCGGCTGGATGCGCGCCAACACCGACCACGGCCTGGTGCCCGCGCTGATCGACCACGACCCGTACGCGCCCGGCTTCCCCGAGCCGCTGCCCGGCCGCCTGCTGGTGGCCAACAAGACCGGTACGGACACCGGGGTACGGGCGGACGCGGGCGTCATCGTGGGCGCCCGCCGGGTGGCCTACGCGGTCGTCTCGCACTGGGACGTGGCGCTCGGGCCCAGCACCGAACGGGCCGCCGTGCACGCCATCCGGGACGTCGGCCGGGCGCTCGCGGCCTGGGCCCAGCGGCCCGCCTGACGGCTTCGAGCCGGGGGGATCAGGCCCACTGCATGTCGAGCAGGGACCTGATCTCCCCGGCGGCGGCGCCGAGTTCGGCGAGGAAGGCCTGGAGCACCGGGTTGCGGTTGGTGGCCCGGGTGGCCACCCCGATCCGGCGGTGCAGCTGGGGGTGGTCCAGCCGGCAGACGTGCACCCCGGCGCTGTCGGCCAGGCCGAGCGCCGGGATCAGCGCGACGCCCATGCCGGCCCGCGCGAGGTTGATGGTGACCTGGTAGTGGTCGCTGCGGCAGCGCACCCGGGGGCGGAACCCCTCGGCCGCGCAGGCACGTTCGAGCACCGGCTCGCCGGTGCTGCCGCCGTGGGTGCCGATCCAGCTCTCGCCCTCCAGCTCGGCCAGCCGCACCACCGAGCGCCGCCCGAGCCGGTGCCGCAGCGGCACCACGACCAGCTGCGGCTCCTCGAAGTACATCCGCACGTCCACCGCCGCCTGGCGGCACCACGGGTCCAGCGGGTGCTCGAAGACCACGGCCGCGTCCAGCCGGCCGGCCTCCAGGTCCGGGACCAGCTCGTGCGGCTGGCCCATGATGAGCTCCAGCTCCACCTGCGGGTTCCCGGCGGCGAACGCGGCCAGCGCCCGGGGCAGCAGGTCCAGCCCGGCGGAGGCGAAGAAGCCGATCCGCAGCACGCCGGCCGCGCCCTGGGCGTGCGCCCGCAGGTCGTCCTGCGCGACGGCCATCAGGTCGGCGATCGCCTGGGCGTGCTCGGCCAGCCGGACGCCCGCGGGCGTCAGGCGCAGGGACTGCGGAGCCCGTTCCACCAGCGCGACACCCAGCTCGTGCTCCAGACGGGCGAGCTGGTGCGAGATGGCGGACGGGCTCAGGTGCAGGGCCTGCGCCGCGGCCACGATGGTGCCCCGGCGGGCGATCTCCAGGAGGACGAGCAGTCGGGCGCTGTTCAGCATCGGCCCAGGTTATGAGGCGAGTGCCCGCTGCGCAGCCACCGGCTCCCCGGCGCCGCCGTCGGCGGCCACGTCCAGCCGGAGCAGGTCGTGCTCGGTCTCGCGGCGCACCACCAGGCGGGCCTCGCCGTCCCGGACGAAGACCACGGCGGGCCGCGGGAGCTTGTTGTAGTTGGACGCCATGGCGTAGCCGTAGGCGCCGGTCACCGGGGTGGCCAGCAGGTCGCCGACCCGCAGGTCGGCGGGGAGCGCGGCGTCGTCGACGATCACGTCGCCGCTCTCGCAGTGCTTGCCGACCAGCCGGGCACGCCGAGGGCGGGGCGCCTCGGGGCAGCGGGGCAGGAACGCCTCGTAGCGGGCGCCGTACAGCGCGGGGCGCAGGTTGTCGCTCATCCCGCCGTCCACGCTGACGTAGGTGCGCACGGCCTCGATCCGCTTGACGGTACCGACCCGGTACACGGTCAGCCCGGCCCGGGCGGCGATCGAGCGGCCGGGCTCGACGCCCACCTCGCCGCTCCAGCCGGCCCCGCGCACCGCCGCGCGGACCCGCTCGGCCCAGACGGCGAAGGAGGGGGCGCTCTGCCCGTTCAGGTAGGCCACGCCCAGGCCGCCGCCGACGGTCAGCCGGCGCAGGCCGTGCTCCACCGCGAACCGGGCCACCGCCGCGGCGCCGTCGGCCAGCTCGGCCGGGTCCAGCACCTGGGAGCCGACGTGGGCGTGGACGCCTTCCAGCCGTACGGCTGCGGAGCCCGCGGCCCGGCGCACCGCGGCCGCGGCGGCGCCGTCGGCCAGGCCGAAGCCGAACTTGGAGTCGTGGCCGCCGGTCTGGATGGCCTGGTGGGCGCCGGCCGCGACCCCGGGCGCCACCCGCAGCCGGACCCGGGCCGGGGGCAGGCCCTCCTCGCGGTGCAGCCGCTCGATCCGGTCCAGCTCGTCGAAGCTGTCCACCACGATGTGGCGCAGGCCGACGGTCAGCGCGGTGCGCAGCTCGGTCTCGTCCTTGTTGTTGCCGTGGAGCACGATCCGGTCCGGGTCGACCCCGGCGTACAGCGCGGTGCGCAGCTCGCCGCCGGAGGCGACGTCCAGCAGCAGGCCCTCCTCGGTGGCGAGGCGGGCCATCGCGGTGCACAGGAAGGCCTTGGAGGCGTAGGCGACGTTGCCCCGGCCGAAGGCGGCCACCGCCTCGCGGCAGCGCCGGCGCAGGTGCTCCTCGTCGTAGACGAACAGCGGCGTGCCGTACCGGCGGGCGGCCTCGTCCAGGAGCACGCCGCCGACGGCCAGCCCCTCGGGGCGGAACTCGGCGGTGAGCGGCAGCAGGCCCGGATCGACGGGCGGCAGGGCTGGCGACACAGGGGACAAGGCTTCCTCCCGGCAGGCTGGCTGGCCCGCCCATCCTCGGTCCTGCGGGAGGGGCTGAGAAAGCGCATTCTTCCGGCCCTGAGCAGTACCGAAACCGATGCTCCGGCCCGGCGGACGGCCCTGTGGCGGCTGTTGCATCTAAGCTTGCATCTATGGTGCTACGGTGTGTTCCATGGCCGACACCCCGCCCCCTGCCCGCGTCCCGGCCGCGGACCGCGCGTACGAACTGACCAAGGACCTCATCCTCGGCGGCGGCCTCCCCGGGGGGACGCTGATCAGCGAGGGCGAGATCGCCGAACGCACCTCGCTCAGCCGCACCCCGGTCCGGGAGGCCTTCCTGCGGCTGCAGGCCGAGGGGCTGCTCCAGCTCTTCCCCAAGCGCGGAGCCGTCGTGGTGCCGGTCGGCCCCGGCGAGGCCGAGGACGTGCTGGAACTGCGCGAGGCGCTGGAGAGCACCGCCGTACGCCGGATCACCCGCCGCCCCGACGGCCTCGACGCGCTGGTGCGGCAGCTGTCCGAACTGATCGACCAGCAGCGCGAACCCGCCCGCCGGGCCGACCTCGGTGCCTTCGCCGACGCCGACGAGGCCTTCCACCGGGGCATCGTGACGGCCTCCGGCAACGAGCTCGCCGAGCGGTTCTACGGGACACTGCGCGACCGCCAGCGCCGGATGGCCGTCCAGCTGCTCCAGGTCCAGCCGGAGCGGCTGGCCCCGCTGGTCGAGGAGCACACCGTGCTGGTCGAGCGGATCGCGGCCCGCGACGCCGGGGGCTTCACCGTCGCCCTGCGCGCGCACCTGGACGCCCACCGGGCCGTCACCGACCGCTGACCTCTCCTCGGCGCGCGCCGACGGTTCGCGCGCACACCCCCGACGGACCGCCGGGACCCCACCATCCGACAAGGAGCAGCACCACCATGAGCACCACCCGGCCTCCGTCCGCCGGTACCGTCGCACCGTCCGGCCGGGGGCGGCCGTGGCTGCTCGCGGCCCTCGCCATGCTCTGCTGCGGCTGGGGCGGCAACCAGTTCACCCCGCTGCTGCTGATGTACCGCCACCTCGGCGGCTACTCGGAGGTCACCGTGGACGCCTTCCTGGGGGCGTACGTCCTCGGGCTGGTCCCCGGACTGCTGGTCGGCGGCGCCGCCTCGGACCGCTACGGGCGTCGCCCGCTGATGATCGGAGCGGTGGCCGCCTCGCTCGCCGCCAGCGGCGTGCTGTGCGGCGGTGCGGCCGGTGAACTCCCCATCTACGCCGGGCGGTTCCTCACCGGCATAGCCGTCGGCATCGCGATGGCCGTCGGCACCAGCTGGGTCAAGGAGCTCTCCCAGGCCCCGCACGACCCGGCCGCCGACCCGGGCGCCGGAGCCCGCCGCGCCTCCCTCGCCCTGACCCTCGGCTTCGGGCTCGGCGCCGGGGTGGCCGGCGCGCTCGCCCAGTGGGGCCCCTGGCCGATGGTCACCCCGTACCTCGCCCACCTGCTGGTCACCCTGCCCGCGCTGTTCCTGCTCCCGAAGGCCGTCGAGACCCGGGCCCGCACCGCCGCCGTCCGCAGCCTCTGGGCCGACCTCAAGGTCCCGGCGGCCGGGCACCGGCGCTTCGTGCGGGTGGTCCTGCCGATGGCCCCGTGGGTGTTCGGCTCGGCCGGCGTCGCGTACGCGGTGACCCCGCAGCTGGTCGGCGACCGGCTCGGCGACTGGTCGCTGGCCTACGCGACCCTGCTCACCGTCCTCACCCTCGGCACCGGTGCCCTCGTCCAGCCCTTCGCCAAGCGCTTGGACTCACTCTCCTCGGCGCGCGGCGTCATCGTCTCCATGGTGCTGATGGCCTGCGGCATGGCCGTCTGCGCCGGCGACGCGGCGGTCCGCTCCCCGCTGCTCGGCCTGTGCGGCGCGGTCTTCCTCGGCGCCGCCTACGGCATCGGGGTGGTCTCCGGGCTGCTGGAGATCCAGCGCATCGTCACCCCCGACGACCTGGCCGGCATCACCGGCGTCTACTACGCGCTCTGCTACTCGGGCTTCCTGCTCCCCGCGATCCTGGCCGCGCTCTCCTCGCTGGCCTCCTACACCGTGATGCTCGGCGTGGTGACCGCCCTCGCGCTCGCCAGCCTCGCCGTGATCACCCTCTCCTCCCGCCGCACCGCACTCGAACCCCGCCCGGGGGAGCCCTCGCCCCGCTGAGCGCCGAGCACGCCGGCGCATCCCGGGTGGCGGCCCCGGGTGGGCCGGGCGACGATGGGCCGAGCGACGATCGCTCCTCGGCCACGAGGCCGAGCGGATCGCCGACCAGGACGCCCCGGCCCCCGGGAAGAGGCTCCCCGTGAAACCCGACCCCCCGCGCGGTACCGCGCCACCGCCGCGGCCCGGCGCCACCGCGGCGGGCGGCCGGGCCGCGGCCCCCCGCGGGGGGGGGCGCGGGGGGTGGCTGGGGGCCGGCGTGATGTACCCGGGCGGGTATACACAACAGACGCTGCCCGCGCCGCGGGGGGTGTTGGTGG
>NZ_JBHVFE010000194.1:0-15350 GCF_042801945.1 Kitasatospora sp. NPDC057542 | reverse complement strand
GGCCCGGGCCGCGGCCCGGCAGATCCGCAGGTCGTGGTCCTCGGGCAGGGCGGCCAGGCCCCGGACGGCCACGGCCGCCCGCCCGTGCTTCCAGCGCTCGGACGTCAGGGCGGCGGCCAGCACCCGGGCGCCGAGACCGGTGGCGGAGCGCGTGGGCGGCCACGACGTGTGGTTGATCCACAGGGCGGCCGCGAACAGCGGCGGGAAGGCCGTGAGCGGGACGAGCCAGTTCTCGTGCCGCGCAAGTGTCCACACCAGGGCGGCCAGGCCCGCCGCGGCCACCGAGACGAGTACCGCCGGCATCCGCTCGCCGGCCTCTCGCGCGCGCTTGACCAGTTCCTCGTCGTCGGCCAGGCCCTGCGCCGCGAGCCGCTTGCGCAGCGCCTTCGTCTCCGGGGACCGGTCCACTTCCCGGATCAGTTCCCCGATGTCCCCGGTGCGTGTGGGCCCCAGCCATCGCACGGCCACCGCCTCGAAGCCGTCGCCGGCACCCGGGCCGTGCCCGGCGCCCGGGCCGTCCGCGGCCCCGGCCGCGGCTTCGGTCACCGTGACGTCGCCCGAGCGGGAGGCGACCAGCCGTCCGCCCTCGTACATCTCCACGAGCATCAGCTCCGCCAGCACCCCGGCCAGGAAGGCGAGTTCGATCCGGTCGAGGTCGAACTCCCGCCCCGCCGCGAGCCGTTCGGCCCGGCGCAGCTCGCGCAGCGCGGAGCGGCAGCGCCAAGCGGCCGCGGCCACCGCCGCGCCCGCCGCCGGCAGGAGCACCAGGACCACCCACATGACGCCCCCTCCCCCGGCAGGTCAGCCCAGTGTGGTGACGCCGGGGCCGCCCGGCAAGCCCCGAGCCCGCTGGCGGCAAGGGATTTTCCCTTCATCGAAGCGCCGCCGGCCGGCGGGCCGGCGGGCTGCTCGGTGCAGGTGCGGACGGTGTGGCGGGGGTGGGTCGCGGGGCGCGGTGGGCTCAGCCGTCGGTGAGGGAGCGCGCGGCGATGCGGGTGACGGCCTGGTGGACGGGGGTGGCGCCGCGGGTGAGTTCCAGGAGGCGCGGGGTGGTGGCGGGCACGGTGAGCAGGTGGGCGAGGACGGCCGCGGCGTCCGGCCGGTCGATCTCGCCGGGGCCGGTGTGTGCGGCGAGGTGGACCAGGCCGGTGCCGGGCCCGTCGCGGAACCAGGCGGGGCGCAGCACGGTGGTGTCGAGGTCGGGGCGGGAGAGCAGGTCGTGGTCGGCCCTGCCCTTGGCGCGCAGGAAGGTTTCCACGAGTGGGTCGGCGGGGTGGTGCGCGGCCGGGTGTGCGCCCATGGCGGAGAGCAGGACGAAGCGGTGTACTCCGGCGAGGCGGGCGGCGTCGGCGAGGGTGAGGACGGCGTCGTGGTCGACCGGGTTGGCGTGTCCGGGGGCGTCGCTGAGGCCCGTGCCGGCGGCGTAGAGGATCGCGTGTGCGCCGGTGAGCAGTTGGGCGAGCTTCTCGGGGGTGGCGGTGGTGAGGTCGGCGAGGGCGGGCAGGGCGCCGACGGCCTGCAGGGTGGCGGCCTGTTCGGGGTGTCGGATGATTCCGGTGACCCGCAGGCCGCGGTCGGTGAGCAGGCGGGTGGTCAGGAGTGCGACCCTGCCGTGGCCGCCCGCGATGACTACCGGCATGGGGGCACTCTACGGTCCGGGTGCCCGCATGCCGGGGATCGCCGCGCTCGGCGGGGCTGTTCGGGCGGGCGGGGGTGGGGTGGGTTCAGAGGGCGACGAAGCGGCGGTTGCCGTCGGCGGCGAGGATGCGGCCGAAGCGCATGCCGGGCAGGTGGGCGGCGACGAGGAGGTCGTCGGTGTCGGCGGCCTGGTCGGCGATGCGGTTGCGTACGGCGCGGGCGGCTGCCGGGTCGATGTCCCAGATGACCTGCCAGTCGCGTTCGGCGAACTGGACGACGGAGTGGACGACGTCGCCGAGCAGCAGGGCCCGGCGGCCGCCGGAGGAGAGCACGTAGACGGTGGTGCCGGGGGTGTGGCCGGGCCGGTGGAGGGCGTCGATGCCGGGGGCGAGGGTGAAGTCGGTGTCGAAGAGTTCGAGTTGGCCCTCGATGGGGGTGAGTTTGGCGATGGCTTCGGGGGTTGCGGCGGCGCCGGTGACGAAGTGCTGCCAGTCGGCGCGGTGGGCGCGGTAGGTGGCGCGGGGGAAGACGGGCCTGTCGTGGACGCTGGCCCAGCCGACGTGGTCGAAGTGGAGGTGGGTGAAGACGACGTCGGTGATGTCGGCGGGGGTGAGGCCGTGGGCGGCGAGCGAGTCGAGGAGTGCTCCCCCGCGGTAGCGGCCGTCGTCGTGGGGGCCGACTCCGGCGTCGACGAGGACGGTGCGTTCGCGGCTGCGGACCAGGAAGCCGCCGAGCGGCAGGGTCAGGGTGCCGTCCGGTTCGCGGTGGTGCTGGTGGCAGGCCCAGGGGTCGTCCACTCCGGGGCGGGTGAGGATGTCGGCGGCGGTCTCGGTGCCCGTTCCGTCCGTGATGGCCAGGACCTCGATGTCGCCGATCCTCATGTGCGTCCCCTCCTGTGGCCGGCTGTCGGTGTGCCCGCGGCGGAGGGCCGGGTCCGTTCGTGGGCTGTCGGCTGCAACCGTCTGGGGTGGTAGGGGATTCCCGCGGGTGGCGTACCGGGGGGCGGGCCCCGCCGTCCCTTGCCCTGGGGGACGGCGGGGCCTTCCTACCACCCTGCGTCAGGTGGCTTGTTGGGGTCCTGGCCCGGTGGTTGCGCTCAGGCGGGGGCGAGGACGGGGGCCGGCGCGGGGGCGGTGGGCGCGGGCGCGGGGGTGGGGCGGGTGAGGCAGTCGTCGGTGAAGGCGAGGGCGCGCAGGTGGTAGGGGCGGGCGGCGTGGCCGAGGGAGAGGTTGTGGCCGGCGCGGCGGGCGGTGGCCAGGTGGGCGAGGCCGGTGGGGAAGGCGGTGGTGAGGGCGGTGCGGGAGGTCTCGTCCAGGCGCCACCAGTGTTCGTGGTCGGCGAGGGTCAGGCGTACGGGGACGCGGACGCGGGCGGCGAGGGCGGTGTAGCGGGCGGGCCAGGTGGCCAGTTCGCGGGATTCGAGGGTGGGGACGGGGGTGAGCAGGGTGCGGGCGGCGTGGAAGGTGCCGGGCGGGTAGAGGTTCAGGGGGCCCCAGTTGAGGCGGCCGCCGCCGGCGAGGTCGTCGGGGCGGTCCCAGGCGCCGGGGGCGTAGTGCTGGGCGAGGCCGGAGATGTCGCAGCCGAGCAGGGGCAGGTGGGGGTCGGCGGGCCAGTGGGCGGCGAGTTGGAGGGCGATTTTGCCGCCGAAGGAGTGGGCGAGGAGTTGGACGCCGGCGCCGGTGTGGTGGGCGCGGGCGTAGTCGGTGAGGGCGGCGTGGAGGGTGGCGGCCTGGTCGGCGATGAGCTGGCCGTGGGGCAGGCGGTGGGCGGAGGCGCCGTGGCCGGGGCGGTCGATGGCGAGGACGGTGTAGCCGAGGTCGGCGGCGAGGGTGAGCAGGCTGGTGTCGGGGTGGGCGGGGCCGGCGAAGTAGGCGGCGCGCATGCCGCGGCCGTGGATGGCGAGGAGGACGGCTTTGGGGGTGCGGCCTTCGGGTTCGGCGACCAGTGCGGACAGGGGGATGCCGTCGGCGTCGAGGACCAGGGAGCGGGTGCGCAGGTCGTGGTTCACGCGGCCGCTCCGGTGCGGGCGGTGTCGAGGTCGGCGAGCCAGGTGTCGAGGTCGGGGTTGCGCATCAGGGAGGTGCCGATGAGCAGGGCGGCGTAGCCGGCGTCGAGGAGGCGGGCGGCGTCGTGGGGGTGGGTGATGGCGGAGGCGGAGACGGGGGCGCGGCAGCCGGCCGCTTGTAGGGCGGGCAGCAGGCGCAGGCTGCGGCCGAGGTCGCCGTGGTCGCGTTCGCGGGTGCGGATGTCCTTGTTGTTGACGGCGACGACGCAGTCGGTGATGCGGGGCAGTGCGT
This sequence comes from Kitasatospora sp. NPDC057542, assembly GCF_042801945.1. Classification (NCBI taxonomy): domain Bacteria; kingdom Bacillati; phylum Actinomycetota; class Actinomycetes; order Kitasatosporales; family Streptomycetaceae; genus Kitasatospora; species Kitasatospora sp. NPDC057542. Next base: position 11,415 of record NZ_JBHVFE010000194.1, on the reverse strand, counting down.
GGAGTTCGCGTTCGTCGGTGATCTCGACGAAGGGGGTCAGGCCGAGGTCGAGGGCGCAGGTGACCAGGCGGCGCAGGGAGGTGGCGGGCAGCAGGGCGGCGGTGAGCAGGACCGCGGAGGCGCCGAGGGCGCGGGCGGCTTCGAGTTGGGCGGGGCGGGTGAGGAAGTCCTTCTGGAGGACGGGCAGGGTGGTGGCGGCGGTGACGTCGCGCAGCAGTCGGGGGGTGCCGCCGAACCAGCGGCCGGTGACCACGGACAGGCAGGGGGCGCCGGCGTGTTCGTAGCGGGTGACGAGGTCGGTGACGGTGCGCTTGCCGAGGAGGTCGGTGCCGTGGGGGTCGCGGAGTTTGACTTCCATGACCAGGGGGCGGGTGGCGGTGAGCAGCGCGTCGATGAAGCTGGGGCTCATGGGTGCGTCTCCTGCGGGCGCGGGTGCCAGGCGCGGGTGAGGGCGGTGACGGCTTCGTGGGTGAAGCGGCCGGTGCGGTCGCGGGCGGCGGAGTCGATGTCGGCGCCGGCGTAGAGGGGGTGGTCGGTGATGGTGCGGTAGGTGTCGCGGTTGGTGGTGTTGAGGCCGCCGGCGAGGAGGAAGGGGATGGTGAGTCGGGGGAGCAGGGCGTGGACGTGGGCGGGGTCCAGGGGTTGGCCGGTGGAGCCGATGCGGCCGTCGTCGGTGACGGTGTCGAGGAGGAACAGGTCGCAGCCGGCGCGTTCGAAGGCGCTGGTGAAGGCGCGTTCCAGGCAGCGTCCGCGGGAGAGGTGGAGGACTTTGACGAGGACGGCGTAGGGCAGGTGTTCGCGGAGTTCGGTGACGAGGGTGGGGCTTTGGTAGGCGTGGAGCTGGATCCAGCGGATGCCGGTGGCGCGGGCGAGGGCGGCGAGGGTGGGGGCGTCGTCGAGGAAGGTGACGAGGACGGGTTCGAGGCCCAGGCGGATGGCGGTGGCGGCGAGGTCGGCGAGGCGGTCGGCTTCGAGGTCGGCGGGGCCGTCGGGGATGCCGTGCCACAGGCCGACCAGGGTGGGGCCGGTGTCGGCGAGGAGGGTGAGGTCGGCGCGGGTGCGGGCGCCGCAGACTTTGAGGTGGCCTGGGCGTTGGGGGGCCAGCAGGGCGGTGGGGGCGGTCATTTGCCCAGTCCCAGCATGGCGGCGATGCGGTTGTACTGGATCTCGTTGCTGCCGGAGTAGATGGTGCCGGCCACGGCGTTGCGGACGTCCTTCTCCAGTCCGTATTCGGACATGTAGCCGTTGCCGCCGAAGACCTGGACGGCGGCCAGCGAGGTGGCGAGGTTGGATTCGCTGGTGAGGAGTTTGGCGATGGCCATGTCGACGGTGACGTTGTCGCCTGCTTCCAGGCGTTGGGCGGTGTCGTAGAGCCACTTGCGGGCGGTTTCGAGGCGGATCTTGGTGTCGACGATCTTGTTGGCGACCGACTGGTAGGAGCCGATGGGTTTGCCGAAGGACATGCGGGTCTTGGCGTAGTCGAGGCAGCGGGCGAGGCGGTGCTGCATCTCGCCGGTGTTGACGATGAAGGTGTAGAGGATTTCGCGTTTCATGACGTGGTCGAGGACGAGGAAGCCGCCGCCGACGCGGCCCAGGACGCGGTCGGCGGGTACGCGCACGTCGTCGAGGTAGAGCTCGGAGAGGGGGGAGGTGCGCAGGCCCATCTTCTTGATGGGGTTTCCGGTGGTGAGGCCGGGGGTGTCGGCGTCGAGGAGGAAGGCGGTGACGCCCAGGGCGCCGCCTTGGGGGTGGGTGCGGGCGTAGACGACGATGACGTCGGCGACGGGGCCGTTGGAGACGAAGGTCTTGGCGCCGTTGAGGATGAAGTGGTCGCCGTCGCGTACGGCGCGGGTGCGCATCTGCATGGCGTCGGAGCCGGACTCGGACTCGGTGATGGCGTGGGCGCCGATGGCGTCGCCGGAGGCGATGCGGGGCAGGTAGGCGTCTTTGAGGGCGGGTGAGCCGAAGGCCTGGAGGGGGACGCCGGTGGAGGCCATGGAGGTGGTGACGGAGAAGTTGAGGCCGCCGTCGCGGCAGGTGTGGCCGAGGCCTTCGAGGACGTACATGGTGGTGAGCAGGGACTGGCCCAGGCCGCCGTAGCGTTCGTCGAAGGGCAGGGAGAGGATGCCGGTCTTCTGGATCATGCGCCACTTGTCGTGGGAGAAGGCGGCCTGTTCGTCGCCTTCGATGTGGCCGGCGCTCAGGTCGTCGCCGAAGCGGGCCAGGCCCTCGCGCAGGGCCGTCTGGTCGGCGTTCCAGCGGATCACGGATGTGCCGCCTTCCTCCCGGGCTGTCGTTGTGGGCCCGGGGTGGCAGGCCGGCGCTCGGGGGCGCCGGCTCACGTCGATGTCCAAGGGCCCACCGCGGGGGCCCGGGCCCCCGGGGTGGGGGCGGCGGGCCCCGGTGGGGGCGCGGGGTGCCTAGTAGGCGGAGGAGGAGTGGGCGTCGAGCTGGTGGACCTCGTCGCCGCGCAGGGCCGGGGAGAAGACGCACACCAGGCGCAGGTCCTCGTCGGGGCCGGCGACGAGGTAGTGGGCGTCGTGCTCGTCGAGGGCGTAGAGGCGTCCGGGGGTGATGGGGTGGGAGGTGCCGTCCATGTCGATGACCTCGCCGGAGCCGGCGATGCAGTAGCAGGCCTCCAGGTGGTTGCGGTATTCCAGGCGGGACTTGGTGCCGGCGTTGACGAGGGTGTCGGTGAGGCTGTAGCCGAGGCCGTCGCTCTCTACGAGGAAGCGGCGGGACAGGCCGTTGCCCCATTCGACGGTCTTCACGTCGGCCAGGTCGCGGATCAGCATGCGGGTTGTTCCTCTCGGGTCGTGGTGCCGGGGGTGGTGGGGGTGGGCGAGGTGGTGCCGGGTCCGCCGGGCCCGTGCGGGTGGGCGGGGCGGAGGTCGGTGAGGAAGGTCTGGAGCTCCGTGACGGGGTCGAGGCCTTCGGTCAGTGCGTGTTCCACGCGGGCGACGGCGGCGGAGCCGATGATCGCCGCGTCGGCGCCGCAGGCGGCGACGGCCTGGAGGTCGGCGGCGGTCTTGACGCCGAAGCCGACGGCGACGGGTGTCGCGGGGGCGGCGGTGCGCAGTGCGGTGACGGTGGTGGTGAGGGTGTGGTGGCCGGTGGCGGGGGTGGTGCCGGAGCGGCCGTAGTGGGCGACGAGGTAGACGTAGGCGCCGTGGGCGTCGCGGGCGGCGGTGTGGAGGGTCTGGGGGGTGGAGGCGGGGTAGCAGGTGGTGACCTGGGGCAGGCCGGTGTCGTGCAGGGCGGCTTGCCAGGTGGGGCGTAGGCGTGGGGGCAGGGCGTGGATGAGCAGGGCGCGGGCTCCGGCGGCGGCGACTTGGCGGGTGGTGTGGGTGGGGTCGCGGTGGCGCAGGCTGTGGCTCCAGTCGGCGAGCAGGACGACCTTGAGGTGGTGCAGTCGGGGGGTGAGGTCGGCGAGGGCGTCCAGGACGGTGTCCAGGGTGGTGCCGGCGTCGAGGGCGCGGTCGGCGGAGCGGCGGATGACGGGGCCGTCGGTGGGTGAGTTGGGGAAGGGGACGGCCAGTTCGAGGACGTCGACGTGGTGTTCGTCGAGCATCAGGGCGAGGTCGGTGAGGCGGTCGGCGGGGTCGCCGGCGTTGAGGAACAGGGCCAGGCCCAGGCGGCCGTGGGGGAAGAGGGGTTCAGGCACGGGTGGGCTCCTGGCGGTGGGCCGCGCGGGTGACGTGGGTGGATCGGGCCGCTGTGGTGGCGAGGCGTTCGGCCAGGGCGCGGGGGGCGCCGTCGGTGAGGGCGTCCAGGGCGGCGGTGTAGGCGGTGTTCCAGTGGGTGTGGCGGCCGGAGGCGAGGGCGAGGGCGGCGGCGTTGAGGGCGATGGTGTGGGTGGCGGTGTCGCCGGCCTGTGCGGCGAGGGCGCGCAGGAAGTGGCCGGTGAGGTCGTCGGGGTGGGGGGCGAGGTCGGCGAGGGTGCCGGTGTGGGGGGCGAGGGAGCCGGCGGGCAGGTGGATGGTGCCGGTGGGGGTGTGCAGGGTGTTGTCGGCGAAGGGCAGGAGTTCGTCGGCGCCGGCGCTGTTGTGGGCCAGCCAGATGGTGCGGGTGTTGACGTGCGCGGTCAGGGGGCGCAGTGCGTCGAGGGCGGTGGGGGTGGCGACGCCGGTGAGCTGGGCGGTGACGGGGACGGTGGCGATCAGGGGGCCGAGGGTGTTGAGGAAGGCGCCGAAGGGTTTGAGGGTGAGGGGGTAGAGGGTGCGGGCCAGGCGGGTGAGGGCCGGTGGGTAGACGTGGGGGCCGGCGAAGGCGATGCCGTGGTGGGCGAGGTGGTCGGCGGTGGCGGTGTGGCTGGGGGTGAGGGTGATGCCGAGGCGTTCGAGGAGGTCGACGGAGCCGGCGGTGCTGGTGTAGGCGCGTGAGCCGGTCTTGACGACGGGTATGCCCATGGCGGCGGCGGTGAGGGCGGTGGCGGTGGAGAGGTTGAAGGTGGCCGGTCCGCCGCCGGTGCCGACGATGTTGACGCTGCCGGGGTGGGTGGGGCCGGGGTGGGGGGTGCGTTCGGTGAGGGAGGTGAGCAGGGCGGTGAGGGTGGCGGGGTCGGGCAGGCGGGTGGTGAGGCCGGCCAGCAGGGCCGCTGCCTGGGCCCGGTCGCTGTCGGCCGGGCCCAGGGTGCGGTGTTCGAGCTGGTCCCACCACGAGCGCCAGGCCTCCAGGTCGACGGGGCGGGCGGCGAGGAGCGCGGTGAGGGCCGGGTGCATCGTGGTCAGCCGCCCACGGTGGCGCCGGCGGTGGCGCGGCGTTCGGTGATGAAGGCGTCGATGGCGGTGACCGAGCGGAAGTTGTTGGGGTCGAGGTCGGTGTCGTCGACGGGCAGGGTGAAGTGGTCCTCGACCCAGGCGATGAGTTTGAGGACGCCGAGGCTGTCGATGACGCCGTCGGAGAGCAGGTCGTGGTCGTCGGCGAGCTGGTCGGGGGTGATGTCGGGCAGGAATTCCTCGATGAGGAACCGCTTGATCTGGGTGGTGTTGCTCATGGCGGGTGACTCCCTTGCTGGGGTGGGCGGTTGTGGGTGTGGGTGTGGGTGTCAGGGCGTGGGGGTGGGCAGGACGGCTTTGCGGTCGACCTTGCCGGTGGCGGTCTTGGGCAGGGGGGTGTCGTGGATGGCGAGCTTCTCGGGGACGGCGGCGCGTGGCAGGTTGCGGGCCAGGTGCTCGCGCAGGACGAGGGTGTTGAGGGTGGAGCCGGGGGTGCGCTGGACGGCGGCGTGCAGGCGTTTGCCGGTCAGCGGGTCGCTTTCGGCGGCGACGGCGGCTTCGCGTACGTCGGGGTGGGTGAGCAGGACGCGTTCGATCTCGGCGGTGTTGACCGCGACGCCGCGGACCTTGACCTGGAAGTCGGCGCGGCCGGTGAGGTGGATGCGGCCGGTGTCGTCGCGGGTGACGAGGTCGCCGGTGCGAAACCAGCGGCGGCCTTCGCCGGCGCCTTCGGGCCGGGTGGTGAAGCGTCCGGTGTCGCGGGAGCGGTCGAGGTAGCCGGCGGCCTGGAAGGGGGTGGAGACGTGGAGTTCGCCGCTGCCCGCGCCGTGCAGGGGGGTGCCGTCGTCGGTGGTGATGAGGGTGCGTACGCCGGGCAGCGGGGTGCCGATGGGCACGGGCAGGGCGGCTGCGGCGTCCAGGCGGTCCAGGCGGTGCAGGAAGCTGTCGTTGGTCTCGGTGCAGCCGTAGATGTTGTACAGGTGGGCGGTGGGCAGCAGGGCGGGCAGGGCGGCGAGGGTGCGGGCGTCGATGGCGTCGCCGGTGAACGCGGCGTGTTCGATGCTGTCGAGGACGGTGGTGGTGCCTGCGGTGGCCTGGACGAGCAGGGCGTAGGCGAGGGGGACGGCCTGCAGCACGTGGGGGCGGTGGCGCTTGAGCTGGGTGAGCAGGTGGCGGGCGTTGAGGGCGTGGGCGGGGTCGATGAGCAGGCAGGTGCCGCCGGCGGCGAGGGTGGCCCACACGTCCAGGAGGGCGAGGTCGAAGTTGAGGGGCGCGTAGTTGGCGACGGTGCGGCCGGGGCCGAGGTCGAAGGTGTCGTGGGCCCAGGCGGTGAAGCGGTCCACGGCGCTCTGCGCGAGGGGGACGATCTTGGGCAGGTCGGTGGAGCCGGAGGTGGTGAGCATGAAGGAGGTGCCGGCGGCCAGGGTGGGCGGCGGGGCGGGGCGGGGCAGGGCGGGCAGGGCCGGGGCGTCCTGGCCGAGGGGGGTGAGCAGGTGGCGGGCGCCGGCCTGGGCGAAGAGGGCGGCCAGCAGGGCGGGGGCGAGCTGCGGGGAGGGCAGCAGGAAGGGGCGGCGTTCCATCAGGCAGGCCAGGACCAGGGCGATCGCGCCGGGTGACTTGACGGCGATCAGGCCCACCGGTTCCCCCGGCGCCAGGTCGAGGGCGGTGAGGCGGGCGCGTTCGGCTTCGGCGGCCTCGGCGAGTTCGGCGTAGCTGACGGTGTGTTCGTGCCACAGCAGGGCCGGGGCGGTGGGCCGGGTGCGGGCGTGGTGGGTGAACGCGTCGGGCAGGGCCAGCGGCGGCGCGGTGTCCGGCGTCGTGCGGGCTGCGGGGGTGGTGGTCATGGGGTTCACTCCCCCGCCGGTGCGATGCGTGCCCAGCCGGCCTTGACGGCGGTGCCCGTGTCGGTGGCGATGGTGAAGCGCACCACCGTGCCCCGGTCGTGGGGCTGGAGGGTCAGGCGCAGTTCGGTGCCGGGGCGGGTGGGGGCGGCGAAGCGGGCGCCGAGGGCGGTGAGGCGGGTGGCATCGCCGCCGGCGTGGCGGTCGGTGATCTGTTCGGCGGCCAGGGCGAGGAGGTGCATGCCGTGGGTGATGGTGCCGGGGAAGCCGGCGGCTTTCGCGGCGTCCTCGTCGAGGTGGATGGGGTTGAGGTCGCCGCAGGCGTGGGCGTAGGCGGTGGTGTCGGCGGCGGTCAGGACGTGGGTGGAGGTGTGGGTGTCGCCGTCGGGGGTGGTGCCCGGGTGGGCGGCGGGCGCCAGGGTGCCGTGGGGTTCGGTGCGGGTGGCGCCCAGCAGGAGGGCGGCGGTGACGAGGTCGGCGAGCGGGGTGCCGGTGGCCGCGTCGGTGAGGCGGGTGGTCAGGGCCAGGCGGGTGCCTCGGGCCTCGCGCCGTACGGCGGTGACCTCGACGGTGACGTCGAGGTCACCGGGGGTGAGGGGGGTGTGGGTGTGGATCTCCTGGGCGAGGTGGATGACGCCGGTGAAGGCGCTGTCGCCGGCGGTGAGGGTGGTGACGGTGTGCTGGGCGAGGGCGTGGGCGGCGACGAAGGGGTGTGCGGGGCTCGCTGCCCTGGGGTGGGGGGCGGGCAGGTGGGCGCGGGCGGCGGCCCGGTAGGCCGCCAGGTCCTGGGCGCTGACGTGCAGGCGGGTGCGCGAGAGCGGCCCCGGTGCGGCGGGTGTGGCGGTGGGGGCGGGTGTGGTCGTGGGTGCGGTCATAGCGGGGTCACCACCAGGGTCGTGTTGTGGCCGCCGAAGCCGAACGAGTTGGACAGGGCCGCTCCCGGGCGGATCGGGCGCGGTGCGGTGTGGACGACGTCGAGGTCCAGGTCCTCTTCGGTCTTCTCGTGGTTGGCGGTGGGAGGGACGGTGCGGGTGTTCATGGCCTGGATCGCGGCGATCAGCTCGACGGCGCCGGCGGCGCCGATCAGGTGGCCGATGGCGCCCTTGGTGGAGGTGACCGGCACGCCGTGGGGGCCGAACACGGCGCGCAGGGCGGCGGCTTCGGCCCGGTCGTTGGCCACGGTGGAGGTGCCGTGGGCGTTGACGTGGGCGATGTCGCCGGGGGTGAGGCCCGCGTCGGCGAGGGCGGCGCGCATCGTGGCGGCGGCGCCGGCGCCGTCGGGGCGCGGGTTGGACAGGTGGTAGGCGTCCGCGCCGGCACCGTACCCGGCGAGCAGCGCGTAGGGGGTGCGGCCGCGGGCGCGGGCGTCGGCGAGGCGTTCCAGGACGAGGAAGCCGGCGCCCTCGCCCATCACGAAGCCGTCGCGGTCGGCGTCGAAGGGGCGTGAGGCGCGCTCGGGTTCGTCGTTGCGCAGGGAGTGCGCACCGAGGTTGCCGAACGCGGCCAGGGTGACGGGGGTGAGGGTGGCCTCGCAGCCGCCGGCGATCACCACGTCCGCCCGTCCGCTTTCCAGCAGCAGCGCCGCGTGGCCGATCGCGTCCGCGCCGGAGGCGCAGGTGGTGGCGATGGTCAGTGCCGGCCCGCTCCACGCCAGGCGCATCGCGATCTGGGCAGCGGCCGCGTTGGGCATGGTGACCAGCGGCATCAGCGGGGAGACCCGCAGCGGCCCGTGCTCGGTGTACAGCGCGGACTCGCGGTCGCTGGTGGTGCGTCCGCCCACCGCGGTGCCGACCACGATGGCGCTGCGTCCGGCCTGCGGCTGGGGGTGGCCGGCGTCGGCGTGGGCGGCCAGCGCGGCGAGGGTGCCGTAGTGGGCGAACGGGTCGAGGCGGCGGGCGTCCTTGGCGGGGACGAGTGCGTTGTCGGGCAGGGCGGTGACCTTGCAGCCCAGGCGTACCCGGTGGCGGGCCAGGGCGGGGTCGGTCAGGGCGGTGGCGGTGGAGCGCCCGGAGGCGACGGTGCGCCAGAACTCCTCGACGCTGTGGCCGGCGGGGCTGACCACGCCGAGGCCGGTGACGGCGATGGGCGGCCGGTGGCGGGGGGCCATGGCTTCGTCTCCTCTGCGCTGCGCGCGGGCTTGGCGGCGGTGGACGTAGGCGGGGCGGGTCAGATCAGGCCGGTCTGGGCGGCGGCGGTCAGGAACGCGTCGGCGGCGAAGTCGATGTCGGCGGCGGTGTGGCGGGCGGTGACCGCGATGCGCAGCCGGGCGAGGTCGTTGGGCACGGCGGGGGTGACGACGGGCAGGCCGATGACGCCGGCCTTGCGGCAGGCGGTGGCGTAGTCGTAGGCGGCGTCGTCGGAGCCGGCGATGACGGGCAGCACGGCGGTGGTGGAGTCCATGGTGGAGATGCCGGCGTCGTTGAGGCGCCGGCGCAGCCGCTGGGCCTGGGTCTGGGTGTGGGTGACGCGTTCGGGTTCGCGGCGCAGGATCCGCAGGGATTCCAGGGCGGCGCCGGTCTGGGCGGGGCCGAGGGCGGCGGAGAAGAGGAACGGGCGGGCGGCGTAGCGCAGGTGGCCGATGAGGTCGTGGCTGCCGGCGACCCAGCCGCCCATGGAGGGGATGGCCTTGGAGAGGGTGCCGAGTTTGATGTCGACGCGCACGGTGTGGTTGAAGTGTTCCTCGATGCCGCCGCCGGTTTCGCCGATGACGCCCAGGGCGTGGGCTTCGTCGACCATGAGCAGGGCGTCGTAGCGGTCGCAGACCTCGCGCAGTGCGGGCAGCGGGGCGATGTCGCCGTCCATGGAGTAGACGCTGTCGACGATGACCAGGCGTACTCCGGTGGTGGAGGCGGCCTTGAGGCGGCGTTCCAGGTGGTCGACGTCGTTGTGGCGGAAGCGGGTGACGGTGGCGCCGGACAGGCGGCAGCCGTCGACGATGGAGGCGTGGTCGTACTTGTCGATCAGGACGGTGTCGCCCTGGCCGACCAGGGCGCCGACGGTGCCGACGTTGGCGGCGTAGCCGGAGCCGAAGACCAGGGCGCGTTCGCGGCGGGCGAAGCGGGCGACCTCCGCTTCCAGTTCCTCGTGCAGGGGGATGGTGCCGGCCAGGGCCCGTACGCCGTGGTTGCCGGTGCCGTAGACGTCGACGGCGGCCTTGGCGGCGGCCACCACGCGCTCGTCGCCGGCCAGGCCCAGGTAGCTGTAGCCGGACATCATGAGCAGGCGCTCGCCGTCGAGGTCGCAGTAGGCGCTGTCGCGTTCCATCGTGTAGGCGACGAAGCTGTTGCGCCGGGAGGGGTCGGGCTCCAGTGCGGCCACGCGGGCGTTCGTTGCGGCCAGCTTCGGCTCCAGGCGGTCCCATGCTCCGGTGGCGTTCACGGGCGTTTCTCCTTCACGGCGTCACGGTTTTCACGGTTTTCACGGCTTTCGCGGGCTGTCGTTTCCGGCCCTGGGGGTGGTGCCGGGGCCGGGGCCGGTTGTTCTCCGGTTGGTGTCCGGTTGGTGTCCGGTCGATTCGGGGCCGGTTTTCGGTCCGGTGTTCGCCCGGGGTGTTCGGCGGGGGTGTCCGGGGGCGGTTCCGGGTGGCTTCGGGGGTGTTTTCTCGAAGCGTTCACGCGGGGTGCTCAAGGATGGCTACATTTCTACGGCAGGATGCGCAAGGCGTCCGCAATAGGTGCTTTCCTGGCCTGCGGGAACGCTCTGACGTGCGGAAACCTTGCGCCTACGACGTATCGACCGGCCGGTGGGTATGTTTCCGTTACCGGTGTTGACACCGCGCGATGCGGCGAATGTATGGTCGAAATCCGCTGAAACCGAACGGCTGGTCGGCGGTTTATCGTTCCGATCCGCATGTCCCATGCCGACGGCCCGGTACGGGCCGTCACTTCCGCTTTGACTCGAGGGGGTTGGAGCTCGTGTTGAAAGGCTTCAGGGAAGACGGTGCGTCCGGTAGATCGGGGGCGCGCGCATGCTGATCCGCCTCACCGGTCTGGTGGCCGTCGAGCACGAGGACGGCGCTCCGCAGCACCTGTCCAGCGCCCAGGCCCAGGTGGCGTTCGCCCGCCTGGTGCTGGAGCGTTCCAGTGGCACCAGCCGCGACCAGCTGGCCGACACCATCTGGCCCGACGGTCTGCCCGACACCTGGGCCTCGGCGCTGCGCAGTGTGGTGAGCCGGGTGCGGGCCTTCGTCACGGCCCCCGGCCAGGGTCCCGGTGCGACTCCGCTGATCGCCCAGGGCGGGCGGTACGTGCTGCGTCTGCCCGCGGACGCGGCGGTGGACCTGGAGGCCGCGGCGTCGGCGGTCGGCGAGGCCGGCGAGGCGCTGGCCGCGGGCGGCCACGCGGTGGCCCAGCAGCTGGCCGCGGGTGCGCTGGCGAACCTGCGCGGGGCGTTCCTGCCCGACCACGAGGGCGAGTGGGCGCAGGGGGTGCGCGAGCACGTGGAGGAGTTGCGCATCAGCGCGCTGGAGACGGCGAGCCTGGCGGCCTCGGCGCTCGGGGAGGAGCACCACGCGCTGCGCTGGGCGGACGAGGCGGTGCGCCGTGCCCCGTTCCGTGAGAGTGCCTACCGCTGCCGGATGGAGGCGCTGGCGGCCTCCGGCAACCGGGCGGAGGCGCTGCGCTGTTACCAGCAGCTGCGTCAGGTGCTGGCCGAGGAGCTGGGCATCGACCCGGCGGCCGAGACCCAGGAGCTGTACCTCGCGCTGTTGCGCACCCCGGTGCCGGCGGTGCCGGCCCCGGCGGCGGTGCGGGCGGTGGACCCGGTGCTGATGGGGATCTTCGAGCCCCTGACGCCGGCCCGCCTGGCCCGCCCGGCCGCCGCCCCGGTACGCGCCGCCTGACCCCGCCCCGCGCAGC
>NZ_JBHVFE010000193.1:0-15369 GCF_042801945.1 Kitasatospora sp. NPDC057542 | reverse complement strand
CCGACGCACGATCCGCTGTAACTGCTGGCCTTCCTGGTCCGTGAGTCTGCGAACCCTGACCGGCTCCGCCACCGGGCCCCCTTCCGAGCTGAACGTCTCACGACATCCAACCGGCCGAAGGCCCTGCGGCGCCAACCCGGTGAACCTATGCGGTCACAGCACTAGCTACGCCGGGTCGTCGGCAGCCAGACGGATCGGTTCATCGAGATCAGCCATGCAGGCAGGCTATCCAGAGGCCGGAAGGCTGCGGGGACGCGGTCAACGCCCAGCAGCCTTCGCGGATCATCCCGGCTAACTAGCTGCGCGGACTGCGTGTCGGACGGAGGTGGCATCGCTTCGGCACCGTCGTACCGGTTGGCCTTCGCGACGTGCGCCCTATCAAACGAACAGGCACAGATCTTAATCGGGTCTCGACGGGCCTGGCTGCGCTGAAAGTTGACGCGCTTTCATGCGTGCCTGGAGGTCTGGCATACTCCTCGCGTCATGATCGATAGCGCGGGGGTGCGGCAGTGACGCAGGGGCAGGAGTTCGGCTGGCTCGCGGAAGCCATCTCGACCTTCGGTGCGTCATGCAAGGCCATGGTGAACGGACCGGGCGACCCCGAGGCGTCAATTCGCCCGCCTCTGCAGGACCTCCTGGAGGCTGTGGGCAGCCACGACGCCATGGACGGCGTGCTGTGGCACTCCGAAACGCCCCTGCGTGATGTGGGCGTGCGCCCTGACTACGCGGTCGAGGTGCACGGCGAAATCGTCGGCTATGTCGAGGTCAAGCGCCCTGGTCAGCCGGTCGATCCAGAGAAGTTCACCGGACGGAACAAGAAGCAGTGGGAACGGCTGCGCGACTTGCCGAACGTGCTCTACACCAACGGCACTGAGTGGCGTCTCTTCCGCACCGGCGAGCTGATCGGCTCCCCGGTCGTCTTCGACGGCGATCTAGGAAGCGCAGGACGCTCGTTGTCCGCCCGCGAGCCCGCCGCGTTCCATGCCCTTCTGCGGACCTTCCTCCACTGGGTTCCTGAGCCGATCCGCCACGTCTCCACACTGGTCCGCCGCGCCGCGCCGCTGTGCCGCCTGCTGCGTGCGGCGGTCCTGGAGCAGTTGGAGTGGGAGGGGCAGCACGCAGCTGAGGGCGCGCGCCCTGAGGAACTGCGGTTCACCGGGCTGAAGAATGACTGGCGGAGGTTGCTCTTCCCGACAGCCGACGACGCGACCTTCGCCGACGGGTACGCCCAGACGGTGACCTTCGCGCTGCTGTTGGCGCGCACGGAGGACATCTCCCTGAAGGGCGTGGGGCTGCACGAGATCGGCCGCCGTCTGGATGCCGGACACGCCTTGATGGGCAAGGCCCTTCAGCTCCTGACCGACAACATCACGGTGAGCTTCGAGGTCAGCCTCGATCTGCTTATCCAGGTGATCGACGCGGTCGACTGGGCGGCGATCCGCAAGGGCCGGCGGGATGCGTACCTACACCTGTACGAGTCGTTCCTGGAGGTGTACGACGAGAAGCTGCGGCAGAAGAGCGGCTCGTACTACACCCCGCGCGAAGTGGTCGAGGAGATGGTGCGCCTCACTGAGGACGTGCTGCGTACCCGCTTGGGCCGCCCGGCCGGATACGCGGACGACAACGTGCGCATCGTCGATCCAGCGATGGGGACGGGCACGTACCTTCACGCGGTCATCGAGCACGTCGCCGCTTGGGCGGCAGAGAACGTTGGCCCTGGGGCGACGCCGGATGCGATAGGCAGTCTGGCAAAGCGCCTGATCGGCTTCGAGCTGCAAATGGGCCCATTCGCCGTTGCCGAGCTACGGGCTTCGGACCTGCTCAAGCGGCATCAAGCGGTCGCACCACCTGACGGCATGAAGCTGTTCGTCACCGACACGTTGGACAACCCCTACCTGGCCGAGGAAACCCTCGCCTCGACGTACGGTGTGATCTCGGAGTCGCGTAGGCGGGCGAACGAGGTGAAGGCCAGCACACCGGTCACCGTCGCGATCGGCAACCCGCCCTACGACGACAAGGCCAAGGGCCGCGGCGGCTGGGTCGAGAAGGGAAGCCCCGCGCAGGGCGTCACCCCCATCGAGGCGTTCAAGTGGCCCGGAAACGGCCGCTACGAGCACGTGCTCAAGAACCTGTACATCTACTTCTGGCGCTGGGCAACCTGGAAGGTCTTCGACGCCCATCCGCAGGACCAGCAGGGGGTCGTCTGCTTCATCACCCCCTCGGGCTTCACCACGGGGCCTGGCGGGCGTGGCATGCGCAACTACCTGAGGCGCACCTGCGACGAGGGTTGGATCATCGACCTGTCCCCGGAAGGGCACCGCCCTGATGTGGCTAGCCGGATCTTCCCCGGTGTCGCCCAGCCGCTGGCCATCTGCATCTTCGTGCGAAGCAAGGACACTGACCCCGAGCGGCCCGCCCGCATCCACTACCGAGCCGTACACGGCAAGCGAGTCGCCAAGTACCGCCAGCTCAAAGAGATCCGACTGGACGACGACGGCTGGCAGGACACGCACTCCGCCGCCGCCCATCCCTTCCGCCCGACGACCGAGACGGGGTGGGAGAACTATCCCGCTCTCGACGATCTTTTCCTCTGGGGAAGCCTGGGCATTACGGCCAACCGCTCGTGGGTCAACGGCCCCAGCGAGCAGCTGCTCCAGCGACGCTGGGCGCGTCTGATCCACGAGGCCGACCCGGTCAAGCAGGCGGAGTTGTTCAAGGAGACGCGAGATCGTTCGCTGTACGACAGCCGGCCCCCGTTGCCCGGACAACCTGAGCACACCCAGGGGCTTGCAGACGAAACAGAGCTGGCACCGGACCTAATCCGCATCGCCATGCGCAGCTTCGACCGGCAATGGCTGATCTCCGACAGCCGTGTCATCGACTTCGCCCGACCCGCGTTGTGGGAAGCCCTCCAGCCGGGGCAGCTCTTCCTGAATCAGCAGTCCTCCCACGAGATCGAGACTGGGCCGGCGGTCGTCGCCACCGCCCTGCTTCCCGACACCCACCACTTCAACGGCCGCGGCGGCAAGATCATGCCGATCCTCCATCCGGACGGCACACCCAACGTGCATCCGCGCCTGCTCGCCCACCTGGCAACCGAACTCGGCCTCGACCGCATCACAGTGCACGACTTGGCCGCGTACGCGGCGGCTGTCGCCGGGCATGCCGGTTTTACCGAGCGGTTCACAGAGGAACTGCTCACTCCCGGCGTACGGCTGCCACTCACTCGCGATCCCGCCCTGTGGCGTGAGGCGGTGAAGCTGGGCGAGCACCTCCTGTGGGCCTCGACGTACGGGGAACGGTACGTCGATCCGGAAGAAGGTCGGCCAGCAGGAGACGTCCTCTTCACACAGGGCGATCCACGCCGGCTCCGCTACGACCAGCACATCGGCACGGAGGTGCCCAGCGAGATCCACTACGCCGAGATGAACCGGACCCTGTACCTGGGTGCCGGATACGTCAGCCCGGTGTCCGCAGAGGTGTGGAACTACGACGTCGGCGGCATGCAGATCGTCAAGAAGTGGTTCGGCTACCGCAAGGCGAGCCCCAACAGCCGCAAGACCAGCCCCCTGGACGACCTGCACGTCGACTCTTGGCCGGCCGACTGGTCACGTGAGCTCATGGAACTGCTCTCCGTGCTGCGTCGGCTCACCGACCTCGCTCCCGCACAGCAGGATCTGCTCGACCGGATCCTCGCCGCGCCCACGGTCACGGTGGCAGACCTCGAGAAGGCCGATATCCTGCCGGTGCCCGTCAAGGCCCGCAAACCCCGTCGCCGAGTCAAACTCCTTCTGGACGTCGACGAGGAACCGTAGCAGCAGCTCAGTGCTCCTTCGCCCAGCGCTCCACGTACGCTGCCGCCTCCGTCCGGCTCCACGCACCTTCTGCGAGCTGACGGAGCGCGTGCATTTCCGGACCGAGTGAGGGTGTACGTCGCTGCAGCTCGTCGGCGAATCCGCTCACCTCGACCAGCCGTTCCCCCAGCGTGGTGCACTCGGCTTCGAAGTACGCTGCCTTGCCGCGCGGCGTGATGACGAGACCCTCACCTGTGACCTCGAGCAGGCCCATCCAACTGAGAGTTTGCACGTCGCCCGCGCTGCTCTCATGGTCGAGCCCCCGGACTGCAGCCGCTATCGCGTCGGGGGACGGAATCTCGGCGATCACGAGATGGTGCAAAAGCTGAAGCTGTGAAGGGGAGAGAACTGAGTGCACGGTTGCATGTCTAGCAGCACTGGGGACGGTCCTGCCGCAGACGCGCTACGCGTTCAGCCGTGATGCTCGACGGCACACCCCCAGCCACGGTGTGGCACCCCAGTAGCTCACTGATGCGCATCCGCCTTCGTCTCGGGCCCGGTCGAGCCACTCCATGACCGCCAGGGTAGTTCTCGGTACCACGGAGGGATCACGTTTGGCCGATCAGCCGACCGCATGAATAGGCGCCCCCGAGGTAGTCGTCGATCTGCTGGCGCATGCGGGGAGCGCTCGCCAAGGGTTCACACCCGAGATTCACCGTCTGCAGGTTGCCATGCCTCACAGTATGGAAGGTTGTACCCCAGGCTGAAAGTGGCTTCGGTTTGGGCGGGCTGGCGTATGGGAGATGCCGTGGACGGGGGACGTGTAGCGGCGCGGGGGTTTCAGTACCAGTACCTCCGGACGCTTGAGCACTTGGTTGCGATGCTCGACGAACCGGGGATCGACTGCGTTCGAGTAGAAGGCCCTCCAGCAAGCGAGGGTGCGGTGGATCAGGTCGACTTCGACGTCGTTGATCTGGATGGGACCGTACGTCTAGCAGTCCAGGTCAAGAGCCGGGCCGCTGGTGGCTCCATGAGCGCTGCGGTCGCGCTGGGCATCCTCCTGGAGATGATCAGTGGCAACCACGAAGCCAGTGCGTATCGCCTCCTGACCAACGGTCGACCAGGCCCCAAGTCCAGTCAACTCGACGAGATCTTGACCTCTTCACATGAGCCAAGAGACCTGCAAGACAAGCTCATTGAGTTGTTCCATGACGCCCCACAACGAAGGAGCCAGCTGGAGAGACTAGACCAGAGTGGTCTCACACGGTTGAGGCGTTGCCGGGTGTCCTACGACGCTCGCGACGATGACGAGATCCGTGAGCAGTTGCGCAACGCCCTGCGCACAGTTCGCAACCATGCGCAGGAGGGGTTGGGAGAGAAGTCCGCTGGCTTGCTCACTGGTTACCTCATCTCCGAGATCCTGAGTCGGGCCGCAGACGTTACTGGCGAGCGGGCGAGTTTCTCAGTCGGCGAGTTGCGCCGGCTCGTGCTGGTCGATGGGAAGACGCTGGCGCACTCGATCGGGACACGCGACTGGGGAACCGTGGTCGGGCCGGTTCCCATGGTCCCGGATGTGGATCGACCTGAACTACTCGCCTGCTTGGTTGCCTCTCTGCCGTCGTCGAAGGACCAGGTGACCCGCCGGGCCACGATGGTCGGGCCCTCAGGCATCGGGAAGTCGAGTGCTGCGGCTCTCTTCATCGCTGCCCGCGCCGATGCGTACGACTTCATCGGCTGGATCGACTGCGAAACGGAGCACTCGACCCGCGCTTCCTTTCAGCGTGTTGTTGCGGCCCTCAACCCGAACTCCGCTGCCAAGCGTCCAGAGACCCCGATCGAAGACCTCCTACAAGGAGTGCAACACGAGCTTGGCCAATTGCCGGGCCGCTGGTTGCTGATCTGCGACAATGTGAGCTCTGCCCGGGAAATCGATCCGTGGATTCCGAAATTGGGACACGGTGACACTCTGGTCACCACCCTTAATGCGGCAAGCCATCCGGGCAGCGGTCACGTCGTGAACGTATCGGTCATGGAGCGCAAAGAATCCATCGAGCTACTAAGCCGACGCCTGCGGCTCACAGAGGACGAACGGGAATTCTGGCAACCAGCCCTAGAGCGCCTGGCCGAGGAGTTGGGAGACTGGCCGCTGGCGCTGGAGCTTGGAGCCAGTTACCTGTTCAGCACTGGGCTAGGACTCGACTACGTAGATCATTACATTCAGGACCTGAAGGTCCGCTCAGTCTCCGACAAGGATTCGAGACCTCCCGGTTATCCACGAACACTTGCCGCAGCACTCAATCTTTGCATTGACCGCCTTGAGGTCAGAACCACGCCTGAGGTACTACCTGATCCGCCATCAGTGGCTTTGCGGATGCTCTTCGCGTCTGCCTTTCTGGCATCGCACCAGATTCCGGCACACCTACTTCTGGCAACAGCAATCTGTGATATCGAATCCAAGAGCCCGGACATCGCGGACCAGTCCTAATCTCGCCAGAAATTGTCAATCTCGGCGAGACCCTTCGCGAACTCCACCGATTCTCGCTCATCAAGAATGATCTACCACTCCCGCCCTCATACGGTGAACCCCTCCCAGGCGCTGAGCGAACCATCGCCGTCAACACGGTGAGCCAGGCCCTGATCCGGGACCGCCTTAACGGCCATCCCGCCCGTCCAGCCGAAATGAGCCAGCTGACCGGGCATGTGGAGCGCTGGCTCAGTGGGGCTTCAGAGCTGGGTGAACTTGAGCGGGTCCAGATACTTCAATCCCACGCCGAGACCCTGCTGACGAACATCGAGAATATTGATTTCACGAGCGAGCGCGTCGCCCTGCTGTATGGAAATCTGGCCACCCCACACTACTTGCAGGGCAATGTTCTACGCGCCGAAGAACTCATGCTTCGCGAGTTGGGCCACTTGGCCCGATTGCAGCCTACGAACCTCGCGCTTGTCGCTCAGACACGGTTCGCCCTAGCGACCATGTTTCTGCAAACGCAGGACGTCAGCACTGAGCAGCATTTGAAGCTTGCAACCACATTCGACGAAGCGGTGCGACACCTCGAGCATGTTCTGCACCAAGCAAGAGCATGGGTAGATGAATATCCAAAGGCAGCTCTAAAGCTCGCAGTCGACGGACGAACACTTATCCGAAACTCGCACTTTCCACCTCCGGAGGCAACGAGGCTAGGCCTACTCGGAGATGCTTTCGCCGATCTCGAATCGAGAATCGCTCCAACTTCTTACTCCATCACCCACAGAACCATGGAGCAGGCTGAGAAATTTCTCCGGCAGCATCAGTATGCCGAGGCTGAGCAATGCTGCCGCGAATTGCTCAGCCAGAAACCGTCAGGGTCCACTGACCCTGAGGCGCGGCGCCGGCTCATTGAGGCGCTAGCCATGCAATCAAAATGGGATGAGGCAATCGCAGAGGTGCGCTTCTGGAAGGAAAGCCATGAGGCGCCGCGGCTATTTCGCACGTCCATCATTGATCTAATTCGCAACGCATGTCACGCATGCGCCGTCAGACTCGCATCGGGCGATATGCGATCCGTCTCGCTGCTTCGCGAAGTCCTCGATTGGCCCGACCTTGACACGTTCTTGCATCTGGGTGCTGACGCAGACCAATACGCAATTTCGCAGGCACGTGAACTCCTGGAGGAACTCTCCAGGTAGAGACCACGCTCACCGCGGCCAGCACGACGATCGGCCCTCACGCCGTCGCCCAGTCCGGCCACGGTCCGCCGCCTCCTCGCCGCCATTGTATGGAGAGGAGGCTGTTACGCGGCCGACGGAGAGACGCCGTGTCAGGTCCGACCGACCACATCTGGTGCCGTGCCACGGGCGCCCATCACATTGGCCAGTGTTGTCTTGTTCGTGATCCAATCCGCGTCACCGCTCTCGACCGAGCGCCGCACGGCCTCAATGACGTCCTTGTCGACCGCAGCGGGCTTGGCTAGGTACGCCCGCACGTAGTACCTGAAGATCGCGGCCAGCTGGTCGGGCCGAGTTGTGGCCTTGGCCTTCAGGGAGAAGATCGGCAGGAACCACTGCTCGAAGCCGTCCGTGATCGCTTGGGTGGCTCGGTACGCCTCGTACAGCGGCTGCAGGCTTGCCGCGTGGTCGTACGGGAGGTGTCCGTGTAGGGCGTACTGGAGGCGGGTGCCGTCGCATTCGCGGAAGTGCTGGCCGTGGGCGGCGATGTGGTTGGCCGCGTTCTCGGTGATGGTCATGACGGCCGTGTCCGCTTCGCGGTGGCGGGCTGCGGCGAGGACGGTGGCGTGGATGCCGGCGCGCGGGTCGAGGACGAGGCCGTTGAGGCCGAGAGGCGAGAGGTCGATGCCGTGATCGCGGGTTCGGGAGAGGATCAGCCGCTCGACGACGTTGCCAGCGGTGTGCTGGAGGTGCTTGGGCTGCTGGCGGTGGCTGGCGTGGATGTCCGAGCGGTCGAGGACAGGGCGGTCCTTCGCGAGTTCGGCGACGAGGTGGAGGCCCGTGCGGTCTTCGGTGTCGGTGCTGCCACAGGCCTTGCAGGGGTGGCTGCCGGGGCCGGTCATGTGACCGCAGGCCCGGCAGGTGGGGACGGTCTCGCGGCTGATGGTGAGGGCGCCTGCGCGGAGGTTGTTCTCGATCATCTCCAGCGCGAGGTTGGCGACCTCCGCGTCGGTGTCGGTCAGGATGCCGCCCGCCGGGGACTGTCCGGGCCTGTACTTGCCGGCTATCAGGTCGGCCTCGAACCGCTGGCGGGGGATCGTCGGCCCCTCGGCCTGGCGGTGGCGGAGGTCTCCGGCGAGAGTGACGGTGTTCCACAGATGGGGTGCGGGCGGTAAGCCGAGGATGGCGTTGAGGGCGGCCGCGAGGCGGATGCCCACGGCCTTGCCGGGGCGGGTGTCGAAGGTGAAGGGGCCGTTCTGGACGGGCCCGTTGAGGAACAGGTGTCGCACGGGCTCCTCCTAGATCGGCGGGGTGGTGGTTCCCGTCCGGGTGAACCGGCCGTCTCGCAGTTCGTAGTGGAGGATCGCGGCGTTGGGCATCTTGCCCTTCCGCTCCTCGGCGAGGATCTCTGGCAGGGTGCAGGCTTCGAGCAGGGCTCGGAGCGCCACCGCGGCGGTCTGGTGTGTGAAGGCGACGACGGCGCGGGACTCCTGTAGTTCGGACTGGGCGAGGGCGGCGAACTCGGCGGCCCGCTTGAGCACGCCCTCGGCGAGCGACTCGCCGCCGCCTGGCGCGGTCCAGATGTGCTTGCGCAGGCGACGGTCCTCGGCGAGCTCGGGGTAGCTGTCGTAAAGCTCGCGCTTGGTCATGTAGGTGGCGTCGCCGTAGTGCTGCTCGTCCAGGAGAGCAGTCTGCTGGGGCCACCCGTTGGGGAGGTCGGGCAGGGCGATCGCGGCGGTGTCGATCGCCCTGCGGTAGGTCGAGGTGTAGACGTGCGGTTCGGGGCCGGCGAGCTCCAGCAGAACGCCGGCCAGCCACTGCGCCTGCCGAAAGCCGCGGGGGGTCAGGCCGACGATGGTACGGGAGATGGCGTGCGCGGCGGCTCCGCTGTAGGGGCGGGGGTCCTGGTAGAAGCCGTTGTACTTGTCGGCGTTCTCGACGGACTCGGCGTGCCGGATGACGAACAGGGTCACGCTTCGGGTCCTATCCGGCGAGGTTGGCGACGTAGGAGCCGCTGACGGTCCAGGGGGTGAGTTCGATGCCAAAGCCGCTGTGTTCGCCGTCCTGGGTGTGGACGAGCTTGCCGGCCAGGTGCACGGTGTCGCCAGATCGAAACGCTCCGGTGTAGGCGCCGAGGTACGAGCGCATGTGGGTGATCCGGCGGGCGAAGGAGTCGCCCTCGTCGATGGTCGAGCTGAGGATGGTCTTGACCTTGATCCCGTAGACGGCCGGGGTGGTGAGGCCCTCGGCGTGGTCGGTGATCTTCGCGAGGAGGGAGATCTCACCGATCTCCTTGGAGCAGATGCGGGCGAAGGTCCTGTCGCGGTCGGAGCGGATGGGTTCGCAGTTGATGTGCGCGCCAGCACCTGCGGTCAGCCCCTGGAGCTTGCGGCGCTCCTGCTTGATGAGCGCGTCGAAGGAACTGCCCTCCATGTACTTGGCCCGGCGGACGTACAGCCGGGTCAGGTCGTCTCCGTCGTACGGCCGGATCAGGTCGGTCTGCTGGAACAGCTCCTGGGCGGCCTCGTAGCCCTCCGGCCCGTAGCAGACGAGATCGATGTCCGAGCGCTCGTTGAAGCAGCCGACGAGGAAGGAGCCGGTGACGCCGATCAGGCCCTGGGCGCCGTTCGCGGTGATCCACTCAGTGATCGCCAAGAGGTCCTTGCCTGCCGGGTTGTCGGCGACCGCACTGGGCTCCTCGTGGATGGCGGCGAGCGCCTGGCGGCAGGAGTAGTGGACGGCGACGTCCTCGCGCGGGATGCCGGTGATGACGCAGCCGAGGGTGTCGGAGTAGACGTAACACTCCGGCCTGCCAGCCAGGATGCCGAAGGACTTCGACACGACGCTGTTCTGCCGGTAGGTCCGGCCGAACAGCCGCCGGTCGCCCTTCTCGTCGGGGTGGTACTTGACGTAGCCCAGGTAGTGGCTGCCGGGGTGGCTGTCGCCAATGACCTTGAAGACGACTCCGTGGTGGTCCATCAGGTAGTCGCGATCGCGGACGGTGGGGACCGGCCTACCGGTGTTCAGCGGTGAACCGTTCCAGAGTGGGGAAGGTGCCGGTGTCGATCGCGTTGGACGACTCATACTGATCAAGTCCCATCGTGAAAAGGGTGCGGCGGTACTGCCACTTGATGTGCTTGTCGTGCCGCGTGGGGTCGGTGGGCCGCATGAGGGCGAGGAAGAAGAAGCACTTGACCAGCAGAAAGTCGCCCAGGTGCTCGCTCACCCGCTGCCCGATCAGGGACGCGGTGGTCTCGTCGAGCGCTGCGGTGTAGGCGGCGCGCTGTTCCGGGGTAACCGTGTAGCCCTTGCCGCCGCCCTTGAAGGCCACGATGTCGAGCGCGGGGTATACGTCGTAGCCGAGCGGGATCGGTCCGTGGTGCTGCCAGTCGATGACCCCAGCTCGCAAGACGTTGGGCAGGCCATAGTCCAGGTGCCCGTGCACCATCGGCAGTTGGGCCAGCCGGTCGAGGGCGTGCTTGATCACCTCGTGGACTCGCGGGGTGTCGAAGTCCGGGTTCTCCTCGAAGACCTCAGGCGCGAAGGCGGCCTTCTCGAACCACGGCGTGGAGGGGAGGGGGTGCCTCGCCTGGGCCTGCATGAGCTTCGATGCCATGGCAGCCGCCGTACTGATGACCTGGTAGCTGACCTGACCGTCCCGTTTCGCGTCGGCCAGGGCCTCCTCGTGCAGCGAGGTCTCGCCGATGGCTCGCTCGACGACGAAGTAGCCTTCGTCCTCAGGCCCGCTGTCGACGATCTCCGGGACGGGATAGCCGAGGCCAACGGCCAGCTGCTGAAACTCGGTCTCTGCCCGCAGGTCCTCGCCACCAGTCCGCTTGTAGAGCAGGCCATCGGCCGACCTCCACACTGCGCCTTGGGTGGCGGTTCTGTCCTTCACGAACTCCCAGTCGCTCATCCATCCATCCTTCCGTAGCACCGAATTGGCGTGGAGCAGATACGGCTGTGTCGGGCAGGTCAGCTGGGGTTGGGCCGGCCGCCCCCGGGGGAAAGGGCGACCGGCCCCGTCGCCGCCCGGCCGGTGTGCCTGCATCGGTACGGGCGGAGTCGGTGGGCACGCGGCGAGCGGTTCGAGGAGAACCACTGGCGCGGCCTCGCAGCGTGGCCGGCAGGAGCATGAGGTCGTGGTCTGGGACGTCCGGCGCGGAGCAGGCTCGCGAGCAGCGCTGTCCGACGTACCAACCGGAGACGTTCCGGTACCGCGACAGCGGGGACGGCGAGTTCCGCCCAGACCTTCTTGCCATGGGTCGTCGGCTCCGCGCCCCAGTTCTCGGACAGGCTCTCGATCAGCAGCATCCCCCGGCCACTGGTCAGGTCGCTGTTGCCGAAGTTCGCGGCCCTGGCGGGCATCCGATGCGACGGGTCGTAGACCTCGATGACCACCCGGTCTCCGTCCGGGGAGAGGTGGATGCCGACCAGCAGCCTGCCCGGGGCATGGACGACGGCGTTGGCGAGCAGTTCGTCGGCAACGAGGGTGATGTCGTCCAGGGCTTCCCCTGCGATTCCCCAGGAGCGGGCGATGCGGACAACGGCGTCCCGGGCCGGTGGGACGTGCTTGCGCTCAGTCCCGATGAGCGTGATACGGCGAGCGAGGGCGGAGATGACGCTCATGCGGCACCTCCGCAGGCTTGGACCGCGTCGACGACCGTGTTGCACGGCCAGGGACCGCAACCGTCGCTGCACTGGCCGCCCTCGGACTGGTGCCGGTCGAGTACCTTGCGGGCGTGGATGCTGGCGGTGGACGTGCGCTCGGCGAACCGATCCGAAGTGCGCGCCGCACTGCTGGTCACCTCATTCGCGTAGGGCGGGCCGGTGGCCGCGTCCGCGTCTCGCCGGAGCGTGGCATCGCCTCTCAGGATGTCCGAGGGGAGTGTCATCGGCGCTTCTCCTTCGTGGCTAGGGGCGGTAATGGCGCGGTTACGCCGAACACCTGCACGTCAGGCCCGTAGCGGTGTGTAATGGGTGCTGAACGCTCGGAGACATTTAGCCCTGCCGGTAAGCCGCCCGGCCAGTGTCGGCATTCGGACAGCAGCCGCTGTCCACAAGAGACGCCCTGGGGGATCAAGTGCCGCGACCACTGAAGCCGCTGGACCCCTCCCGGTCCGCAGCCGACTGGTTCGGCGCGGAACTTCAGTACTGGCGGAAGCTCAGGAAGCTGAGCCAGGACGACCTCGGGCGGCTGGTCCATGTCAGTGGGGACCTGATCAGCAAGATCGAGCGGGCGGTACGGCCCTGCAAACTCCGCCTCGCCCAGGCGTTAGACGCCGCCTTGAACACGGGCGGAGTTCTGGCGCGGAGCCTGGTGTTGGCTCAGGCCGAAATAGACAACCGCTCTGGGGAAATGGACAAACGGCCCAGTACGGCCGTCTGCTCTCCCCTGGAGACCGCGCTCGGAGGCACGCTGGACGGACCACCGCCCGCTCTCGAGTGGAACGAGTCCGACCCTGTGGAACGACGAAACTTCCTTGCCGTAACCAGTGCAGCTCTCACCGCAGGCCCGCTGGCCCAGCTGCTGACCTCCACCCCAGCCACGGCCCTACCCGCAGTGGTTCGGCCCGCCGATGTCGAGCAGGTCCGCACCGCAGCGACCACGCTGCGCAGCTGGGACAACCTCTACGGCGGCGCCGGTGTCGTACGCGACACCGCACTCGCCCAACTCCGCTGGGCTGCTGGCCTCTTGAACAGCCGATGCGCCGCCCCGTTGCGGGCTGAGCTGTTCAGCGCCGTCAGTCGCCTGGCTACGGTGGTCGGCGCCTCGGCCTTCGACGCCTTCGCCCACGACGATGCACACCGCCTCTTCGCCTTCGCTACCTCGTGCGCCGAGGAAGTGGACAACTGGCCGCTTCGCGCCATCTCCTACAACCTGCGCTCCCGCCAAGCCATCTGGCGCGGCGATCCCGACGCCGGTCTCACGCTCGCGGAACTCGGCCTTGCCCGGGCCGACCGCCTCTCCCCCGCCGAACAGTCCATGCTCCACAACGCCCGCGCCCGCGCCCTGGCCAAGATGGGCCGTACCCAGCAGACTCTGGCCGCAGTCGGCGCGTCCGACGACTCGTTCGCCTCGACCACCCCGGCGACTGAAGGGCCATGGATGGCGTACTACGACAGCGCCCAGCACCACGGTGACACCGGACACGCCCTGTTCGACCTTGCCCTCGCCGGCCATCCAGGCCCGGAGGCTCTCCGACGGCTACAGACCGCAGTAGACGGCCATGGCGACGGTTTCGCCCGGTCCCGTGCGTTCTCGCGCACCAAGCTCGCCACGCTCCAGATGGCAGCCAGTGATCCTGAGCACGCCCTGGTAGAGGGACGCACCGCACTCGCCGAGGTCGGCGACCTCCGCTCGTTGCGCGCAAACCACGAGCTGGCCGAGCTGGGCCAGGTAGCCCACCGCCACCGCAACCTCCCGGATGTCCGGGACCTGCGGGAGCAGATCGCCACTACGGTGGCGACGTGAGCCACATCGAGGACTCCCGCGCCCTGCTGCTCAAGGCGTGTGCCACCGCCAGACTGTCGGCGGTCGGGGCCGAGCCAATCCGGATCGGGGAGAACGCACTGTGGCGGTTGCCGCATCGGATCGTTGCCCGCATCGGCCGCCCAGGGCAGTCGGCTGCCGCCGCGCGCGAACTGGCAGTCGCCCGATGGCTGCACGACTGCGGGGTGCCTGCGGTGCGCCCGCTCGATCAGCTGCAGGAACCACTGGATGTGGACGGCAAGCCGGTCACCTTCTGGCACGAGCTTCCCCCGCACCGCCCCGGGACCGCCTCCGACATAGCGCCACTCCTCCGACGCCTCCACGAACTTCCTGTCCCTGCCGCGCCATTGGACTGCCTCGATCCGTTCGTCCGACTGGCCGCCAGGATCGATGGCGCGACCACCCTCTGCGACGGGCAGCGACAGTGGCTGCGCGACCGCCTGGCCGCACTCGAAGCGACGTGGTCCGACCTCCCAACAGGACTGCCGGCAAGCGTCATCCACGGCGACGCCTGGGGCGGCAACGTCGCGGTCACGCCCACCACCACCTACCTGCTCGACTTCGAGCGAACCTCCCTGGGGCCTCCCGAATGGGACCTCACGGCCACCGCCGTCGGCTACGGCACCTTCGGCACCGTTTCGGACAGCGAGTACACGGCGTTCTGCAAGGCGTACGGCGCTGACGTGACGACCTGGACCGGCTACCCGGTGCTTCGGGACACCCGTGAGCTTCGGGTCACCTGCTTCGCCCTCCAGCACGCGGCAGCCGATCCAGCCCGACATCAAGCTGAGGCCCACTACCGTCTCGCCTGCCTACAGGGAGAGAACGGTCCACGGCCATGGGGTTGGACAGCCGTTAGCTGACGCTGGCTTGATGCAGCGCTTCCTGCTGCATCACCTCGGACCGACAAGCTCGATGCCCCGATTCATCAACCGCAATACGACCATTCGACCTCTCCTGACCGCTCTGGAGGAGCGAACGTGACACAGCAGGCTGCGGAGGAACTTCCCGGCATTGCCGCCGAGATCGTGGTCCACGAAGGCCGCGTACTGTTGGTGCGGCGGCGGGCCAGCGAGGGCCAGCTCTCCGGGCAGTTCCAAGCCGGCAAGATCGAGCCCGGCGAGTCCCCCGAGGCGGCAGCTGTCCGCGAGACCGCGGAGGAGACCGGGCTCGGCGTCGTCGCCGTCGAGTTCCTGGGTGAGCGTGTGCACCCAACGACTGGTCGACTGATGTCGTACATGGCCTGCAAGGTCGTGAGCGGTACCGCTGAGGTGATGGACACGGACGAGCTGGACGCCCTCGCGTGGGTGGCGCTCGCCGAGATCCCCGAGTACGTGCCCTATGGGCTGTTCGAGCCGGTGCAGGAGTACCTGGATTCCACTCTCAAGAGCTGACCGAATCACGGCGGAACGTGCCCTGCGGGCAGCCGTCAGC